>NZ_JBALOV010000018.1:0-68133 GCF_036965045.1 Bacillus sp. JJ1533
CTCCATTTGGTTTACCCTAGAATTGAAAAAAATTATAAAAAGACTGCGCTAGGCTTGATGAAAGACAAGGCAATTATGGATCACGGTAAAAAGTCGGTAAGTGAAACGAAAAAAATGATTCTAACTGCGGGTATTGGATTAGCTTTGGTTTATGATAATACCCCTGGCCAAAACCACTATTATACGTATTTAACGAGGATCTTGGATTATTTGTCTCTGGGTGTGCCCGTTATAACAACGAAAACCGCAGGAAACGTACATTTACTTGGCCATAACTATCCTCTTTTTGTCGATGATGCCCAGGATATCGTTCGCTGTTATTTACGGCTTATGGAACCGAATTTTTATCGAGAAATGAGCGACCTTTCAAAAAACATAGGAAGGCAGTTTGTAGGGGAAGTTGCAGTAGAAGATTTCTGGTCTATACTGGAAAGTCAAATGAAAATCTAAGAACCTATATTAGAGGAATCCCGGCTAGCATAATAAGGAGGTGAAGTAATGAAGAATAAAGGCATGGCAAGACTTTTAAAAGAACACTATTTGTTTGCATCACCAAAGATCACTAATATTTTGCTGAATAATAATCGTGGTGTGTGGAAAGTAAAGGAAGCAAATAAAGAATATATGTTAAAGCTGATTTCGATTAAGACTGGGTTTCCCGTTGTTTTAAATTATGAATTAGGAAAAAAAGATTTAATGCCAAAGGTTGTGAAAACTAGGGATGGGGCTTTGTTTGTCAAGGAAAACGGCAAGTACGTTTTCGTCACAGAATGGATAAAAACGGAAAAAGGGGAAAAGCAAATCAAAGATCCGATCGAATATGTGAAAGCAGTTGCTAATTTTCATCGTGAGGCTCAATTCCCCCAACGTTTTCAAAGTAATGTTAAGCCTCGAATTCTTATCAAGACAAAGGACGATTGGTTGAATATTTACCGTGAAATGTCCAACAAATTGTATGCTTTGAAAGCAGGGGTTAAGAATGAAAAGTTGGAAAAATCGTTTGTGGATGTCATTCAAATAGGGGAAGAAATGATCAAAACGATGGAAGCGATGAATTTAGATCATTATATAGAGGAAGCACAACATCTGGGGACGGTCGTTCATCTCGATTTCAATAACGCCAATATTTTAATTTCAACAGAGCAAAAGCCGATCATTATAGACTTGGACCGGGCACACATTTCACCGCAAGTGTGTGATTTTCATCTTCTATTGCCAACCCTCCTTAAAATGGGGGCTAAAGTAGAAAATCTATACCAGCTTCTGGAATTGTATTTTACTGTTTACCCAAATTCTCGAAAATATAAACTAATCTACTTAAAAGTATGCCAATTCCCTCATTTTTTTTTAAAAATTGCTGAACGGACTGTTAAAAAGTTGGGTGATATAAATCTAGCAGCAGATGAGCTCATCGACATTCATTCCATAGAACTAAAAAAGAACGAACTTATTAAACATTGGCTTTAAATAGAAAATAAGATAGAAGAAAGGTGATTATCATGAACAAAGAAGAAGTCTTAATTTTTATGCATATACCCAAATCAGCGGGAACGACAATGCGAAGTATCATTAAACAGCAATATTCCGAAAACGAAGTCTGCAATTTAAGGTATATCGAAAATGAGAATTCGCTTGAAACAATTAGATGTTTCTATGGGCATAAACCTTTTGGAATACATCAGAAGTTGCTAAAATCAAAATCATATACCTATATCACCATGCTTCGCGACCCCATAGAGCATGTGATTTCTACCTACTATTATATCCTTCGCAAGCCAAAAAATAGCATGCATAATGTGATCAAAAATATGAGTTTTGAAGAATTTATTACGAATAACTCAGAGGAATTTAGATTGCGAACCTCAAATCGACAAACTCGATATGCCTCAGGGGAAAATCCTCCTGATTTGGGAAGGGCCAAGGAAAATCTTGCTAAACATTTTTCGGTTGTTGGAATTACAGAGATGTTTGACGAATCTGTATTTCTGATGATGAAAGAATTAGGATGGAATAATATTTCTTACGAAAGGCAAAATGTAACGAAAAATCGCCCTCTAAAAGATCAGTTATCGAAAGATGTACTCAAAATTATAGAAGATAACAATAAATTGGATATAGAATTATATCAGTATGCCAAAGGGCTTCTACAGAAGAAAATTCGAGCTTTAGACCTAACATCGAGACAAGAATTAAGCAACTTGATTGCAAAACATTTACCGTCGTAAAAGGTCGAAAATCAGCCGAAAATCCTTGCGGATAAATAAGTAGAAAGTGGTGAGTAAAGTGATTGACAGGAAACGTATATATGCGTTTTCCTCATTACTCGCCCTTTCTAAGGTGGACAACTCCCTCTAAAGGCACCCGTGAATAAATTGATAATAACAGAAGGGGGGGAGACATCTAAATGATTAAAAAGGCTATTATTCCAGCAGCAGGGTTTGGAACACGGGGACTACCAATGACGAAAGTACTCCCTAAAGAAATGCTTCCTATTGGAGGTCGCCCGGCTATTGCTTCCATTGTCGAGGAAGCTGTGATGGCGGGTATTGAGCACATCCTAATGATCGTCTCACGTATGAAAAACTTAATTGTCGATTATTATGACAGATCCCTGAATTAGAACATTTTTTAGAACAACAAAATAAAAAACATCTCCTCAATACATCGGAGCTTCCGAAAGTGAAAATTTATTATATGAGGCAGTTCTATCCGAAGGGGTTAGGGCCTGCCGTCTCATTAGCGAAGGAATTAGCTGGAAACGATCCATTTGCGATCTTGCTACCAGATGAAATTTACCTTTCTACTAATCAGAATCCATTAGAGGAGTTAATAGACTCTTATAATGAATATGGTAAAAATGTCATAGCCTTACAACAGGTAGATGAAGTATATTTGAAAAGCTATGGAGTCATGCAAATCGAAAAAAGGAAAAAGATGGTTTATATAAAATTTCTGATATTGTTGAAAAACCAAAAACGAATCCACCCTCAAACCTTGCTGTTACAGGAAGATATATTTTGAAGCCAGACATTTTTTCATGCTTAGAGCAGACAAAACCTGAAGTTGGTTCTGAGGTGCAGTTAACAGATGCAATCAAGATGATGCTTCAATTAGAGTCAGCATATGGGCGAGGTTGCCAGTGAGCGCTTTGATATTGCAAAGGAAGCTCATTATGTAAGGCTTGTGTAAAAAATATACACATTACAAGGGGGAAAGGAGGAGTAAATGCAGAGAAAAAGCTAAAGGTGAGCTTACCTTTAGCTTTTTTCTTATATTCTAAAATGATCTACAGTACATAATCTTAATAAAATCTATTCAGCGGAATAATAGGATGAATGAAGTAACGAGCATCATGGTGATTAACAAAATGCGAATATACAGGTCCGGTAATTTGACAGTTATCCTACTACCGATAAGTACACCAGGAATTGAGCCTGATAATAATTGAAGAACGAGCACATAATCAATTGTTCCTAAGAATGAATGGGCTAACCCCGCCAAACCAGTTATCAACACGCCATGTAGGATATCTGTACCGACCAGAGCGGAAGATTTAAATGGGTATAGCCATAATAATAAAGCAATAAATAAGGTTCCACTTCCCACCGAGGTGATCGCAACTAGGAACCCTGTTAAAAATCCTATCAATATCAGTACAGTAATGTTAACCTGTTTTGAACCATCAAATAAGGACTTTTTCCAAACAAACAATTTCAGTAGCATGACGATTGAAATAAGTATAAATGCAACTGAAATGCCTTTAGTAATAAACAAATTTAAACCTGCTTGGTCTTCCTGTTTTACAAAATAAAGCAATAGTAATCCAGTTAATGTTCCCGGAACGCTACCCACGGCAACACGAAGTAGCAAGTTGAAGTCAATCGTCCTTTGCCGCCAATGCTGATAAGCCCCAAATGACTTAGTCACGGACGCAAAAATTAGGTCCGTGCCAATCACAACAGCAGGGGATACACCGAATCCGAAGAGGAGGAGTGGAGTCATAATAATGCCCCCACCCATACCCGTTGCTCCGATGATCAATCCAACTATCAAGCCACTAATCGCAATCCATATATCCATGCATATCAACCAACCCCATATCGGATAGATATCCATTATCCTGCAAAAATTGTAAAATAGTATTTAATGCATCACTAATGGATAGTTTATCAGTTTCAACCGTAATTTCCGGATTAACAGGGACCTCATAAGGGGCGGTTATACCTGTGAAGTTTTGTATTTCACCAGCCCTTGTTTTTTTATATAGACCTTTCGGATCTCTTCGCTCACACTCTTCGATTGAACACTTTACGTAAATCTCAATAAAATCTCCTTTTGGGACAAGTGACCTGACCATTGCCCGATCGGCATTGTAAGGGGATATGCAGGCTACAATTGGAATCATACCCGCCTCAACAAATAACTTGGACACTTCTCCTATGCGCCTAATATTCTCTGTCCGATCCTCTGGACTGAAGCGTAAATTATTATTTAATCCATAACGGATATTATCCGCATCAAGCAAGAAGCACCGTATACCACGGCGAAATAATTCTTTCTCAACCTCTACAGCAAGTGTCGATTTTCCTGCCCCGGACAACCCGGTAAACCATAGTATGAAACTTTTATGACCGTTAAGTTGATTTCGGTCCTTCATTGTCACTTTTGTATTTTGCCATACAATGTGGACATCTTTTGTTTCTAACTTGTTTTGTACTTCCCATGTTAATCCAAATTGTCCTATTGAATGTTCATCATTATGAAAGTCTGAGCCACCTGTCATCATTACTTGAAATTCATTTGCAAGCTGCTGATAACGTGCATTATCATCTTTGTTTTGTTTTCGATGCCATACCTCGATTCCATCGAAGGAAAATTGCATCAATTCACGTACGATCTTGTCGTCGCCAATCAACAATGGGTGTGCCAAGACAGCTTTGCCTCCAGCCCGGTGAATAAGAGCAATTCCTTCCTCAGGGGAAAGAATCACCTTGTCTAGAGAACAAGGCTTCCCATCCGCTAAAAAATGATCGAACACCGTTTGGTAATCAGATACATACCCTTTCTTAACAATTGCCCTAGCAATATGGGGCCTGGCAATTATATTCCCTTTACTGAATTCTTTCACATCGTCAATCGTTATGGGCATTCCTAATTCCGTGAATTTCTGGATGATTCTTAGCGCTCTCTCCTCCCGACCTTCACGCATGCGAGATAAAATCCCGGTTAATTCACTGTTCGCTTTAATATGGTAACCAAGAATGTCTATGCTACGACCATTATATTTCGTGCTTATTTCAATCCCTGCAATGACGTTAACTCCATAATCAATTCCTGCCTGACATGCCTCCTCGATTCCTTCGAGGGTGTCGTGATCCGTAATGGCAATCGTTCGGAGCCCAGCGACATGCGCCTTTTGTACAAGTTCCCTTGGTGAATAAATACCATCAGAAGCAGTTGAATGGAGATGAAGATCAAAGTGTCCTTCCTTTAATACGTTTAATAAGCCTTTTTCTGTCATTAGATATCATTCCCTTCAACAGAATCAGCTTTGTTACTATAAGCTTCCCTGAGGATTTCGGCAACTTCCCTGCGTGTGAACTCGACTGGCAATTCCTGACCGCTACGTAACATCTGACGGACCTTAGTACCGCTTAGAATGAGTCGTTCGTCAGTATTATGTGGACAGGTTTTGTTAGATGCCATACCACCGCAGGCCTTGCAATAAAAAGTATGCTCGAAGCAAATTGGTATAATGCCAAGTCCTTTAGCTGATAGAAAAGTGATGAGTTTCTGGGCATCATATGTCCCGTAATAATCTCCTACACCAGCATGATCTCTTCCTATAATCATATGGGTACATCCATAATTTTTACGACAAATGGCGTGGAATACTGCCTCTCGTGGTCCTGCGTAACGCATGGCAGCGGGAAAGACGGCAAGCATAGTTCTACTAGCAGGATAGTATTCTCGTAGGAGAGTCTCATAACTTTTAATACGTATATCTGCCGGGATATCATCTTCCTTTGTTTGTCCTACTAACGGATGAATAAGTAATCCGTCAACCAGCTCAAGTGCACATTTTTGAATATATTCATGAGCTCTGTGAATTGGATTACGGGTTTGGAAAGCGACAACGGATTTCCATCCCTTTTCTAAAATGATTTTTCGCATATCTACTGGGTCATAATTATATTTTGCAAACGGGACTACAGGACGTTCAATCAAGCGAATTTCTCCTCCTAATAGTACCCCGCCCTGACGCAATAGTTTAGCTACACCAGGATGCTTCTCATCCGTGGTTTGATAGACTAGTTTTGCTTCCAACATCTTATCATAAGAATATTTTTCCTCTAAAAATAAAACAGCAAGCAACCTGTTGCTCTCATCCATCAACCCTATTTCATCACCTATCTCGAGCCTATCGGCTGTTTCCTGATCAACAGGTAAAGTAATCGGTATGCTCCAAATGATGCCGTTACATAGACTCATATTGTTTAATACGGAGAGATAATCAGCATGCTTCATAAAACCTTTCAAAGGGCTATAAACACCTGTGGCAAGAAGTAGTAAATCAGACTGTACGCTGCTGTCTATAATAATGCGATTTTTTTGAGAGATGCGTCTCTCAAATTTCGCACCTTCTTGGCTAGATATTTCTAGGTTTACTAGGTTGTGACCATGTGGAGGAATGAGTTGAGTCACTAGAAATCACTTCCTTTTAATTTAATCTCCTATTAGTAAATGCAAATAGAATCTCAATGGTGTTAAACGAGTATCCAATTTTATTTCAGCTATAAACCCAAAATAAAAAAGTCGTTATACTAGCCTATAGCAATTCCATACTCACCTCATAAAATAGGATAACTTGAAGTGGAGGTGTAGAAATGCTCTAAAGGGATGAAAGCAAATAAATATTAATTATGAGCAAATTCCTACTGACATTCTGCCTTTTACAATTGATATAGGATTTTCTCCTGACTACTTACGACTTTTGCGGGAAGGTCGTTCTGCAGTTTTTCCTTATCATATTGGGGAGAAATGGGGCTTTCGTAACGGGAAAATTTTTACTTGGTCCTCTTAAATAGTGAGGACTCGAAATGGGATATACCTCGGTCACCCATTTTTGGCCACGGGTTTACATTAAGCATAACGGCTTTTTCCACTACAGTATCAGTTTGTTTAGGAGTTGATAAAACATAGGTTAATGGAAGATTGATGTAATCGCTATGTTTTATGTTTCGTACCAATACCAGATAACAAATAGACTTAAATATATCTATGCACTAGTATAGTAACGCACAATGCCTATTTTATGGTGGACAACACACTATGGAAATAATAATGAATAAGTTAGTAATAAATAAATGAATTGAAGTGTTATTAAACAAACCACGGAGGGGGATAAGGGTGAATGTACTAGTTATCGGAACAGGTTATGTTGGGACCACTACCGGGTTAGTTTTATGTGAAAATGGTCACAAGGTTATCGGTTTAGACATTGATGAAAATAAAATAAACTCCTTGAATGAGGGAAAGTTATATTTTTATGAAAAAGGCTTGGATGAGTTGTTAATTACTCATTTAAATAGGGGGAATATATCGTTTACAACAGAACCAATGGATGCCATTCAGAATAGCGATATCATTTATATATGTGTAGGTACTCCTGAGAAAGAGGATGGCAAAGCAGATTTAAAATTTGTTAGAGACGTAGCAATGATGATTGGTAAATACATCAATAATTATAAAATTATTGTGAACAAAAGTACTGTCCCTGTTGGAACAGCTAAAATGGTATCAAATATCATTATGGAAAACAATAGAGATAATATCCCATTTGATGTAGTATCTAATCCAGAATTTTTAAGGGAAGGGAATGCATTATCTGATGCAATAAATCCTGATCGAATCGTAATAGGAAGCTCAAATATGGAAGCAGCAAAAATGGTGAGTGAGCTTTATACAAATGTGACAGCCCCAATCATTGTAACATCCCCAGAAACTTCTGAATTAATAAAGTATGCATCAAATTCCTTTCTTGCTCTTAAAGTATCATTTACTAATGAACTTTCAAAACTTTGTGATTCCATGAAAATAGATATAGATGAAATTTCTCTGGGTATGGGATTAGATCACCGGATTGGGCCTTATTTTTTGAAAGCTGGCATTGGTTATGGGGGCTCTTGCTTCCCGAAAGATGTAAATGCTTTATTAACAACATCAAAGGATTATGGTGTAAATTTATCCATCTTGGAACAGGTAGTCTCTGTAAATGATTCACAACCACTTTATTTTATCGATAAGGTTGCAAGAATTTTAGGTGAATTAAAAAATAAAACAATTGCTGTATTAGGAATAGCCTTTAAGCCAGGTACAGATGATACGAGAGAATCACCAAGCTTACGAATCATTGAGTATCTTGTGAATGCCCAATGTAATGTAAGGGTTCATGATCCAATTGTTACGATTTCACTGCAAGAGGTTGAACAATTTACACATGTTATAGACGCAGTTAAGGGAGCAGATGCTGTCTTAATTTGTACGGATTGGGATGAATATCGATTATTGGATTGGGATTCGATTAGAAAGGAAATCAAACAACCATATATATTTGATGGAAGGAATTTTTTAAATAAAGAAGAATTGGAGACTATCGGGTTTATTTATGAAGGGGTAGGAAAATAAGAAGTTTTATAAGGTCACCATTAAAATAATGGTGATCATTTTTTGGATATGTGAATGATGGAGTTTCCATATCACTGTTGGGCTATTATTCATTTCTAATTTTTAGATGAATATAATATACTTCGAACAATATCAGTTTGTAGAGGAGCATCAAGATGAGTTGGTTTGATTTCTTTATTATTGCGCTAGCAAGCTTTCGATTAACTAGATTATTGGTTTATGATAAAATAACTAAATTTATTCGTCGTCCTTTTCATGAAGAATTTGAAGAGGAGTTACCTAATGGTACTGTTGAATATTATATCCAAATTAAAGGTACTGGGCTTAGGAGGTGGCTTGGAGAATTATTAACATGCTATTGGTGCACAGGGATCTGGTGTTCGGCGTTTGTTTATATCGTGTATGAATTAAACTTTGCTTTATCTGAATCATTGGTTCTTATTCTTGCAATAGCCGGTGGGGCAGCAATAATTGAAACATATGTGGCAAAATTACTAAATTGAATAACTTCACATCTTTAGGATGTAAAAGAAAAAGCTAATGGGTACATTTTCCCTTTAGCTTTTACTCTGTTATTACTTTGCTAGCTTTCTGCCTTCCCGGGTATATGTTATCACATTACTTGAAAGGGAAAGGTCCCCATAAATTACCGTTTATATTTTTAAAATTAATCTATTAAGTGAATCTACTTTTATTCGTTCATATTCCATGGCTCTCGATAACTTTTCAGCTGGTAATGGAGTTTTTCGGACATATCTTTCTCGAATAAGATCATAAAGCTCATAAGGGAATAACATGTCAATAAACATGATTTCCTTCTGTTCTGACGTTAATGGTGAAATCGATTCATACGCCTGAATCATAATGTTAAATTGCTCATCATTCCAACTCCCTGTTGTGTCAAGTAACGGTATAATCATTTTGCGCAAATCACGTATTGGTAGGTCAAAAGAAACAGTATCTAAGTCAATTACCCAAATTTTATTATCATTACCTAAAAGTGAATTTCCAGTGCCATAATCTTGGTGGCAAAGACTAGGGCGCTTTTTAAGTCTATTCACCCAAGGGTGATATTCCGAGGTAACTAGTTTTTTTAACGTCTTTCTTCCTACATTAATAAAATAGTCTATTTCTGCAAGATACAGCTGGGAAAAGGGGTCTTCCGGCATGGTGGATGCGATTTTTTTCCATGTTTCCATCTGCTGACATCGCTTGATATAATGATTTGGCCAGTTACCAAGCTTGGTAAAAATCGGAACTCCTTCTGGTGGTGTATAGCCAACAGAAGCATTATGAAATTCGGCCAATCCCTTCATAATAAGTTCTAAATCCTTTTGTACTGTTAAATCAAACGGTCTACCTTCAATCCAATCATAGACAACAAATAAAAAGGGCTCATGTTTCGTGTAGAGCTGGTCAAATTTATTCGGAATAATTCTAGGAACACGCACCCCATTTGAGGAAAGATAATCTTGCGCATGGATAGAAAATAATGCTTTCTTTTCAGGACGATGTATTCTTTTTAGACAGAAAGGTCCATCATCAGTTGTTAATTTCCAGACGAGTGCCATTTGCCCACCTTGAACGACTTCAATGTTTGTTATTTTTATATCCCAATTTAATAAGACTGTTTCTGCAAGTCTTACTAATTTTTTTTGTTCCTCTTCTGTAGTAAGAAAATATCCCTCATTATGCTTATCATTTATGATTTTCCCTTGATTTTGTTTTAACATTTCTTTCACCATCCTAAAGCAGTATCTATATAGGTTATGTGAAATGTCTATATATGTTTTAGTTGTTTGTCTCTGTTTTAGAAAAATAGTAAACCTTTACACTATTCTTCTAGTGTAAAAGCCTTTTTTATTAGATAGAAGGCACCATGTGATTTGTCTACTCGTATTATAAATTTGAAGGGAAAATAACATCCCTTTACAGAATGGAGGTCACAAATGAAACTCGCATTGATTGCTACCGAAAAACTTCCTGTACCAGCAATTCGAGGTGGGGCAATTCAAATATATCTAGATTCTGTTGCTCCTTTAATTGCGAAAAAATATGACATCACTGTTATTTCAATAACGGATTCAGAGTTACCTAATAGTGAACAGAAAAATGGTATAAAATATATCAGATTCGAAGAAGAACACTATATCTCAAAGATTGCAGAGTACTTAAAATCTGAAAACTTTGACCTTGTTCATCTTTGTAATCGCCCAAAGTGGATTGAGTTTTTAAAAGAAGCTGCACCAAATACTAAATTTGTGTTGAGTGTTCATAACGAAATGTTTGATTACAGTAAAATGAGTGAGGATGAAGGAAATAGATGTATTTCTTCCGTAACAAAGATTATTACAGTTAGTGATTTTATCGGTACCACCATTACTTCAAGATTCCCGAATGCCCAACATAAAACTAAAACAGTATATTCGGGAGTTGACCTAGAAAAATATCAACCTAATTGGACGATTCAAGGTAGCAAAGCTAGAGAACGAGTACGGAATGAACTAGGGATCGAAGGAAAAAAAGTTGTCTTATTTGTTGGTAGACTTAGTAAAGTAAAAGGACCACATATTTTGCTCCAAGCACTGCCGAAAATTATTGAAAAACACCCGGATATTATGATGGTATTTATCGGTTCGAAATGGTTTGGAGATGACAATGTGAACAATTATGTTAAGCACCTTTATACACTAGGCGCGATGTTTAAGGAACATGTTACATTTATTAAATTTGTTAAGCCGCGTGATATTCCCGATTTATATTCGATGTCTGATTTGTTTGTTTGCTCTTCCCAATGGCAGGAGCCACTTGCTCGTGTCCATTACGAGGCAATGGCAGCAGGTTTACCGATTATTACAAGTAAACGTGGTGGTAACCCAGAGGTAATTGAAGAAGGTAAAAATGGATATGTGATTTCGGAATTTGAAAATCCTGATGCTTATGCAGAAAAAATAAATTTATTATTAGCTGACAAACGAAATTGTAAATTGTTAGGGGAGTATGGAAGAGCGAAGGTTGAAAAGGAATTTGGATGGGTGAATGTTTCCACTAATTTAATCAATGTATATGAAGAGGCTCTGCAAACTCCTTAAGCGAGAAAGGGTGATATAGTTGGAAGAGAAACAAACGAATGAAGAGCATTTCTTACATTCCATTTTAACTCTTTATCCATTTGAAGTAAAAAAAGTAAAAATGATATCTAGTAGGAGTGGGAGAACGATCTGGGAAGTAGAAACGGACCATGGAATTAAGCTATTAAAACAAGCTCATATGGACCCTAGAAGAATGCTTTTTATTGCAGAAGCTCATTCACATCTTCTTGAGAAAGGTTTACCAATAGCGAATATTCATAAAACCAAGAAAGGAGGTTTATGTATAGCTGCTAATGGTTATTCCTTTGTATTATATGATAAAGTCGAAGGTAAAGAAATGATCTATTATGACAAAGAACAATTAATAAATATAATGGAGTTTATTGGGAAGTTTCATCATTTTTCAAAAGGATATTCACCAAATGATGAGGCTAAAAAACGCAGCAGGATTGGAAAATGGCACAAATTATTTAGGTGGAAGCTACAAGAACTTGAGGGTAATAAACAAATTGCATTAAATTATCCAAACGATCCATTTTCGGTTCTTTTTTTAGAAAATGTGGATAAAATGCTTGAACGTGGAAACGAGGCCCTTCAAAATCTAGATAACTCAAGTTATAAACGATGGGCAGAACAAATGAATACTGAAGGTGTTTTTTGTCAGCAGGACTTTACTCTAGCTCGGTTAATTCAAGTAGATCAACTCGCCTTTATGAAAGAACTTCATTCAATAACATATGACTTACCAACAAGGGATATACGGATTTTATTAAACAAAGTAATGAAAAAGCTGGCGTTATGGGATGAAGATCTTTGTATTGAATTGTTACGTGCCTATGATTCTATAAACCCACTTTCTAAAGAACAATATAAAATCCTATGGGATGATATTGCCTTCCCATATCTTTTCTGTTCGATTGCGCACAAATATTATTTGGCTCAAAAGCGTTCCTGGTCAGATCAAAAATATATATGGGCGTTACAAAATATAATATCCGTTGAAAATTCAAAAGAAAAATTTCTGAAAAATTTCGATGAGATTTATAACATAATAAAGGTAAGGAATGGAGGGGAAAAGATTGACTAAACGTAATGAAAAGGAATCTACAATACCGAAGCTTGATTTGAATAAATTTGACTTCACCCCTCCGGGTCCAATGGGGTGGAGTTATTCTGAATATGAAATGACTCTTGATAATCCTGATTTACTTGTTCCCACATTTTCAAACGATCAAAATCACTTGGATTATTTAAGAAATCTTCCACTAATTGAGTATCCGCTCAATGGTACAGAAAATACTTTGGAAAAACATACTAAATACTACCAAGGAGAAAAAAATCATAAAAGTAGTGATGTGGATTTAGTGTCTCCCATAACAGATATAAAAACTGAGGCTAATAATACGGAAACAGCGAATCTATTTTCAGGCAATACAGAAACAATCATTCAAGGAAAAACGGAAAAAATAAATGAGAATGCAGTTGTCTCTAAACAGAAGGGCTTAGTTATCTATGGTAGATCAAGAAGAAGTATGCCAAGAAAAAATAGGTGTTATCGAACTAATGTAATATTCAGACAAAATTACAATAATAAACGAGGCAGACGCTAGATAACGTCTGCCTATTTGATGGATATTTCTATTTAACATACTCGGGAAAAGATTGAAGGTAAACTGTTTCATACCGCTCAGCTACATGTTGAAATTGAAATTGCTTTTCAACAATGGCTCTTCCTTTTTTTGATAAACTGTTGGCAAGCTTATGATCAGACAAGATTTGAACGATTGCTGAAGAAAAAGCTGCAGGATTACGAAAATCAGATACAATTAACCCATTTTCTTCATGGGTTATGACTTCTGGGTTTCCACCACGATTAGTGGTTATAATTGGTATACCGGCAGCCATTGCTTCATAATGAACTCTAGCTAGTGGTTCATGCCATTGGGAGCTGCAAACAAAAACATCAGCGGCTACTAACATTTCGGGAATTTGTTCTGAAGGAAGGTAATTCGTGAATTTAATATTATTTTTAAATTGCTTTGAAAGAGCTTGTAGCTCTTGGATATATGTGTTTGTGCCGTTTTCACTAAACCATTTTCCACCTACAATTAAAAGTACAGCATCGTCAAAATAAGATAGGACATTATTCATGGCTTTAATGAGAATATGCGGTCCTTTTGCCTTGCTTAATCGACCAATGAATAGTATGACCTTCTTATTATCAATATCTAAATTTCTACGTATTTGTTGTCGGATTAGTTTACCTTCCTTTGACCATTGTGTATGAAATTTCTTAAGATCAATACCTGAATAGACTACATGTACCTTATCGTTTGCCGTTGGATAACGTTCCACTACGGCTCGTTTAATATACTCACTTACAGTGGTTATTTTATCTACAAGCTCAATAGCCATTTCCGCACGGTTTGGTGTAATTTTTAGTTCAGAAAACATATCATTATGAAGACTAAGAATAAACTTACTGTTTGGAGCGGCATTTTTATACATTGGGATGTAAATAGGGCGATTAAAGACATGAATTACATCAAAACGTTTCTTTTTTAATTCGGTTGCAACCTTATATTCATACAAATCTAAAGGAAAACGAATATAATTAACTCCATCTATTATCTCAGTTTCTGGTAAACAAGGATCAGTGATCGAATATATAGTGAGGTTATGATTTAAAATGAGAAATGGAGCAATTCCATCAATCATTGTTTGAATTGCCCCTCCTTTTATAGCTGGGGAAGGGAGCTTCTCAGTGCATATAAATGCTATGTTCATCCTTTTTTTTCTCCATAAATTGAACGAAATAGGTTCAATTCTTTTTCTAACCCTTGTTTTAATGTCACTTTAGGTGAATAGCCTAATAGCTTTTCAGCTAATGAAATATCTGCCCACGTATGCATTGGTTCCCCGGATACCTTTGGTAAGAAATGAAGGGTTGCCTTTTTTTTCATAAGTTTCTCAATTTGTGTAATGATGTCTATAATCGATGATCGTTCTTTTCCACCAATATTTATTGTTTGGCCTAGTACTGTATCGTTATCTAGCAAAGCTACTGTTCCATCAATACAATCGTCAATATACGTAAAATCTCTAGACTGTGAACCATCACCATAAATTGTGATTGGTTCATCAGTTAAAATTTGCTTAATGAATCGATGAAATGCCATATCTGAACGTTGCCGTGGACCATAAACCGTAAAATAACGCAGAATGATAATCGGTATACCAAAGTTTTTTTCATATACTTTACATAAGTGTTCACCAGTTAGTTTAGTTATACCATAGGGGGATAAAGGTGTTAGGCTCATATTTTCCGAGACTCTACCATTTTTTTCACCGTAGACGGATGAGGTTGAAGCAAAGATGAACTTTTTTATCGATTTATGGTTTTTGGCCGCCTCAAGTAATTTTTGTGTAACTAAGATATTATTTGTGACATATAAATCAAAATCGTTTCCCCAGCTTGAGCGAACTCCTGGCATACCAGCTAAATGATAAACAATATCTATATCTTTAAAAAGGTTAGTTAAATCTGTAGAAAGGATATCCTTGTTTATTAGAGTAAATCTAGGATTATCAAGCAAATTTTCAATGTTTTTCCCTTTAAGAAATGCTGGAGTAGGGCCAATAAATGAATCGATTCCAATTATGTCGGTGTTTTCGATCTTAAGTAGTCGCTCGCACAGATGAGAGCCTATAAAACCTGCGGCACCAGTCACCAAAATCTTCATATTCTTCAAGCTCCTTTCACGAGATAAATGCTCTATATTGTATAACATATTAATAGACAAGTATGCATTGTTCCTTATTTATCACCCAAAGTTAAGTAGGATTGCCTAATTTTGATGACAACACATACAAATTAATAGCAGAAGCCCCATTGACAAATATATAATTGACAATAGGGCTTTTTACGCACTAGTTTATTTCAAATAAATTAGCAAGTATGTCTATTCAATATCCAATATCATGCTCTTTGTTTTCTTTATAAAAAGGCGATGATAATGGGAAGTCAATTGAGGTAATTTCTTTACATTTTATTGTAATTAATCTACCTCCTTCTTTATAAAATTTATCAATTACAAAAGTCGCATTTTTAGTACGTGGGGAAGCCTTTTCAAATATTGCGTTATAATACGTGTTATCGCCTACATGTAAATTTACCTCAGAACCTTTTTTTAATTTCTGTAATTGTTCACAAAACTCCTTCCTTTTATTACGGATGAAAACGACATTATACATTTTATCCCTCCAGAACTTAACCCTATTAATTGTTACTCGCCATTGATAAATCTTCAATAGAGAAATTAAAAAACTTTTTATAAAATATTATTCATTAATTGATAAAGGGTGAATGCAATCCTTCTACACATTTCATAATTTGTTTAATATAGTGCAATTAAAACGGAGCTTATAAGACCCTAATTACTAATTTGTTAAAGTCTTTATGAAAAATCCTTCCCTCTTTTTAATAAAATCAAAGTTTTTTAGGACAAATACCCTATCATTCCTATGATAACTTAATAAATATATAGTATTGGGAAAAGGAGGAGAAGGCGTTGGGCAAAAAGAAAAAAAATATAGAACAAAATGAATTTAACTATTCATTAAAAATGAAATTAAATAGTACGGTAAAAAAAATCGTTATCAATATTGAGGTCATTCCAGAATTAAATGCTACCCAAAGTGAAGCAGTTATTGAGAATGAAGAGGTTGAAGTAAGTGATGATGCGAATAAAGTAAAAGTAAATGATTTTTGGACTGTAGCTGATGATATGGGTTCAGAAATTACAAATGCAGGAGATGATGGAACTCCTTCACAAATTACCGGTACCATAAAATATACATCAAACGGAAGAGAAACGAATGGCTTTTAAGATGAATTTTTCCACTCAATTATTAACGGAGTTGTTCACTGTGAACAACTCCGTTAAAAATTAATGATAATCTTGTTTAATGAGAATGCACCTTCAGGAATTTCTTTACAATAGACATAACCATCCACAATAACCGATTTACTTGTTTCGTTGATTGGGAGTCTTATGTCAAATTGTGAGAAATGTATGCTTTCTTCAGGCTTTAAAGGTTCAGAATCAGTATATTTGATCCAGTACTCACCATTTGTTTTTATTTTTTCCCTCCAATTATCATGTAGGAACTCCCAATTGTTATCGGAACTATTCGCAAATATGGAAGAATCATTTTTTGGGGACTTTAAAGAAATTTTGCCGCTCAAAGTCCCTGCATCAATGGGAGACAGCTTTATACAAAGAATTATGTCTCTTAATATCTCATTACCGATGTTTTTTAAAATAAAATCCCCGATAATCACGACTTCTTTTTGTTCTTCATGTTGATCTGGTATCAACATGGAATAGGCAAAATATGCCTGGATTTGTGGTGAAGACTTTTGATTTATTGTGCTGTCAATTGTTTCATCTTTCGTATGTTTAGAACTTATTACTTTTTGTTGGAGTAGGTTTGCTCGCTTTTTTTCTTCTTCAAGAGCTACTTCATATTTCAAGAGTTTTTCTTTTAAAGATATGATTTCCCTTTGAAAGGGTTCTATCTGTTCCTCCTCTACTTTAAATAACCTTTCGTGTAAGAATTGAGTGCGAATCTTCTCTTTTTCCAAAAGTTGCTTGAGTGACATTAATTTATTTTCATAAGAAGCAATTTCGGAATGGTAATGGATGATACGTTGTTTAAGCTGTATTGTATCTTCAGGTATATCCATTTGTCGTTTTTTTGATTTCATAATATTTTTCCTCCTCTTCCACTACAAGGTATGTAAAAATCAATAAATCTGTGTTATTCATAAAAATAAACTAGGCTGTTCATATAAACAGCCTAGTTTTAATCAGTCCTTATTAGTGAGCTGGAAAAACTTCTGGACATTGTGGTGGGAATTTTTCTGTTGGGCATAATGCCGCTTCAAGAATTTCTTCACGAGGTTTACAGAATCTTCCTTCTACCTCCAATTTCACGTCCGCTTCCACTTGTACTTCCAAGCAAAGAGTAATGGAGATATCTAATTGCTGTAAGTCATGTGGCTCACAGATTAGAGTTGCATCACACTCAAAGAAATTGACATGAGCATCGATCATTGTACCTTCAGGAGCGCATAGAATAAATGTTTGTGCTGTTGCAAATGGGATAGGCTTTTTTGTTACACAAAGTCTCATTCCTTGGGCGTCTAATATTTCTACAGTAATGAACCCTTTTACGATAACTTTCACCTTCTGAAGCATTACTTCGTCTCCTGTAGGTAAGGTTACATGAACTGGATGCCGACCATTTGGTTGCATTATCTCACGGATAATAAAGTCTTCATTTTCCATGGTAGGATCAATTGGATTACCGTCTGAATCACTTAAGAAACAATTGACAGAAACATCACCTTGATTTTCTAAGAAAGTACAAAGTTCATCTATATCTTTCTTATTGCCATGGCATTTGAATTTTGTTTTAAGAGTATCATCTGTAAGTGAAATTAACGGGACATCAATTTGGCGAGTTACCCAGTCGTAAACTTTACGTGTTCTAATACATACTTTTTCTGTGTTATGTCGACCCACTTGTGTTCCTCCTTTTTATATTAATAACCCTTTGGGTATTAGGGCTACTGTATATTATGTTTTTTATAGACAAATGTGCTGTGACATTAGCGGAATTTTATACATATGATATGAATGGAAATAAATCAAAACGAAAGAATCAAATTAATGTATAGGAGGATTTATAGAGTGAAAAAGCAATCTAACAATCCAGTATTTCTTCAACAGAAAATTATTCATCTTCAATCCGAACTAGCAAAATATAAATCAGTTTCAAATTTGGGTGCAATAGTAAGTGAAAATCAGCAATTAAAATATGAAATAAATCAAATACTTGATGAAAAGAAAAGTCTGAATGAACAAATAAAGAACCTACAATCCCAACTAGAAGAATTTCGAGACAGAAATTCCAATAGTAAAAGACGTAATAATCAGGAAAATCAGGTAAATGCAAGAGATACAGAAAGTAATTATTCAGAAAACTGGTTTTTAAACAGTCTCAGAAACCAGAATGCAGTTAAAAATAGGTAAAAACTTGAAAGCATTCTTTCAGAACGCACATATACTAATCGTATACTAATTAAAATATGGAGGAGTATACATGAACAATAAAAATCAAAAATTAAAAGTGTTTTCTTCATCTTACAACGTTAAGCCTCGTAAAAAGTCTAGCGGATGTGGATGTGGAGGCAAAAAAATTGTAAAAAAGTAATGAGTAGTAATCACCATCTTTAAATGTATGATGGTGATTTTTAACTTTATTAAGAAAAATGCATTAATTGAACTTTATTGGACAAATACCGCTTCAATCACCTTCTATTTATCATATTATATAAGAAATAAATAGGAGGTGAGAGAGATGTTTGGATTTTCAATGGTTAAATTCACAAGGAATTATGGTTCTAAAATGGATAAAAACCTTAGAAAAAATCTGGTGAATTTATATCGCCCTTTTAAATGGACACCTTGTTTTTTACACAAAGGCCTAGAGGGGATAATAAAAAAGACTAGAAAATTTGAGGTTATTATTGAATATACAGATGGAAAAACAAATGCAGATAATGTTAGAGAAGTATTAAATCGTCATATGCGTTGCAAGCTTAAATATGAATTTAAAACCATTCCAAGTTGTTCAGCAACAGTTACAGCAGCGGGATTAGAGGAACTTTTACAAACATGTACAAATGTAAAACGAGTTTATCTGAATTCCGAAGTTAAAGCCTTGCTAAATGTTGCTACTCCAGCTGGTAAAGCAGATCGAGTTGTTCGAAATGGTACAGAGCTTACAGGCGAAGGTGTAACAATCGCGGTTATCGATACTGGGATTTATCCTCATCAAGATTTAGAAGGTAGAATAATAGGTTTTGAAGATCTCGTAAATGGTAATATTGAACCTTATGATGATAATGGACATGGTACCCATTGTGCAGGTGATGCGGTTGGCAATGGAATGGCTTCAGGAGGGAAATATAAAGCCCCTGCACCAAAAGCAAATGTCGTTGGTGTAAAAGTTTTAGACAAACTAGGTTCAGGTTCATTAGATAATGTGATGAAAGGCGTAGAATGGTGTATTCTTAACAACCAGGATTCGTCCAAACCAAGAATTGATATTATCTCCATGTCTCTTGGTGCAACAGCCCAAAAGTTAAGCAATGAGGATGCAGATCCAATGGTTCAAGTAGTTGAGAAAGCATGGGATAGTGGAATTGTCGTTTGTGCAGCTGCGGGAAATGAAGGGGACGATCCAAGTACGATTGCGAGCCCAGGTATTAGTGATAAAGTAATTACCGTCGGTGCACTTGATGATAAAAATACGCTTGATGGTCGTATGGATGACACAATTGCTGAATTTTCAAGTAGAGGACCGACAATCTATAACGTTCCAAAGCCAGATATTGTAGCACCGGGTGTCAATATTACCTCATTACGCTCTCCAAATTCATACCTCGATAAATTCCAAAAAGCAAACCGTGTTGAAGAAAATTACTTTATATTATCTGGTACTTCAATGGCTACTCCTTTTTGCGCGGGTGTTGTTGCTTTAATGATTGAAAATAAAATAAAAAGTAATAAGCCATATACCCCAGATACAATAAAAACCGATCTATTAAATGGAACAGTAAAATGGAAAGACCTTGATTACAACACGTATGGTGCAGGATATATTAATGCACGAAATTCAATTAAGTAATTTACGTAAAAACAGGCTCAAATGGCCTGTTTTTATCATTTTATAGAATAATTGGGGGTGTAAGCATCTGAGCAAAAAATTTGAGATTGAAATTGAACGCTTTGTAACTGACTATTATAAAGACCATGATGAAGCAAAAGGAAAGCTAGACAAATGGGCCTTAGAAAATGAAAAGGGGTTAAACCAGCTGGATAAACAAGCTAGCGGATTTGAAAAAGAACTTGAAGCAATGATGGGAAAGCTTGATAAAAGAGTTTTAGAACACGAGAAAGGATTAAATCAGTTGGATACACAGGCTCAAGGGTTCGAAAAAGAACTTGAGCCCAAAATGGAAAAACTAGATCAATGGTTTTCGAAAAAACAAGGAGAGTTAGAAAAACAAATGGGGGATTAATTTTTTCTTAATTTCCGCAGTGCCCTGTGCACCTGTCCATCACCAAATTCAACTGAAAAACATAGTTTATAATGTACTCTTTTAAGAGGAGGTGCGAAATATGGGCTACGGATTTGGTGGTTGCGGCTATGGAGGCTACGGATACGGTGGATTCTACGGCGGATCAACTTTTGTATTAATCGTCGTATTGTTCATCCTATTAATTATTGTAGGTACTTCTTTCTACGGCTAATCACAACATTTTCAAAAAACAAGAAGTACGAGTCATTCGGCTCGTACTTTTATCTATTTAAGAAGAGGGATATAGTTTTTTGCACCACTTTTAGGCGAGGGTCATATGATATATCACAATGTAAGGAGGTTTCCAAATGGATAATAATTTTTTTAAGAATATCGAAAAGAAAACAGGAGTAAATATGCAGGATGTATTTCAGCTAGCAAACTCTTTGCAAAATGCAAACTTTAAAGATGCCAATACAGTTCGTTCTGTGATTAGAAAGGTTTCTCAAATTGCCAATAAGCCAGTAAACAAACAGCTTGAAGACAAAATTGTTAATAGCATTGTAAATGGCGACCAAAAAATGGATTTCAACACCATTTCAAAAATGATTAATAAAAAATAAGAGTTTAGGGTCTGGCAAAAATGTCAGGCCTGTTTTTATCTTGACCCCAACAAATGCAAGGCTTATAACGAATTTTTATTTATAATAAAACATAATTTAAAACGATACATATCAAATAAATAGTGGGGATGGAGGGAAAACAATGGGTTATATTTTACCAATCAACAATGATCAATATAATCAATATGTGCACCGTACTACGAACTATAAAACAAATCAAATGAAACTTCAAGAGGTAAAACCAGCTTCATTGAACTTTAGTCAGCGTTCCTATGATTTTCATCAAATTGAACGCAAAGCAATGACAAAAAAGCAAAGCCAATATATTGAGAACATCCGTGCCCAATATACTGGCGAGGGTTTACTAATTAATAAGTCCATTTAAACACAGGGAAGGCTAGAACTCTTGTACGTACAAGCCTTCCTCTTCACGCCATTCTGCAAATAGTAAATCTTTATAGGTAGCTACTCCTTGGCTTTTCAATTCCGATTGTAACCAACTTTCCGAAAAACCGCTTTCCTTTAAATTTTCTTCAATGAGCACACCATCACTTACCAATGTAATCGGGAGCCGCACCTTTTGATCTGCCATCTTGTAATCCTGACGGGTTGGTGGTTCATATGGAGATTTTTTTAGAACGCTTATTGAGCCATCTGTTTCTAAAATGGCATACTCAGCCTCTCTAATTGAAAAGACACCCTTCGAACGAAGAAGATGCTGTAATTGGTTAATATCCAGCTTGTTTTTCTTTAAATGCTCTCGAATAATTTTCCCTTTGTGAATAATAATTGAAGGCTTTCCCTCAAGAAATGGCCTTGTTTTACGAACCTTCTGTGTAATTATCTCAATCACATAAATTAAAATCCCCAAAACCAGTATGGCAAAAAGAATTTGAAGGATCCCAACATTTTGGTCGAAAGTGGCATTTCCAACCAATTCACCAAGTACTAATGCAGAGATAAAATCAAAAGCAGTGATTTGGGTTATTTGTGTTTTTCCTAGTATTTTAGTAATAATAAGTAACCCTAGAAGACCAACCGATAAATCAAATGCAATTCTAAAATATTCCAACATGCTCACCTCTCAATGGTAGAATGAGCAGGTTTCACTATTTTTATCCATCAAAAAAAGGATGTCTCCTTTGACATCCTTTCAAAAATTTATAGTTCTTTAATCATTGTAACGTGGGGGATTCCAGCATCCATAAAAAGTCCTGATACCGTCTCATATCCTAGTTTTTTATAGAAGTTTTCCGCGTGTGTTTGAGCATTAAGCTTTAATTTTGATATACCTCGCTCTTTCGCAATATCCTCCATCTTTTGCATAATCAAATTCCCTGCCCCTTTTTTACGGTGTGAAGCAAGGACACAAATACGTTCTACTTTACCGTATCCGTCTAGCTCACGGAAACGCCCAGCTCCCACAGGTTCATTTTGATCATACAGGACAATATGTGTAGCCTCATCTTCAAATTGATCAATTTCTTCTTCAAGAGGTACATTTTGTTCATCGACGAAGACCACCTTACGAATTGTATAGGCATCGTCTTGTTCTTTGTTGTTAGTTACGATTCGTGCTTCCATGCTGTGTTTAATTTTCCTTTCCTAAACGAAATGTTTCATATACGGTCCAAGAACCGTTATCTAGCTGATAAAGAAGATGAATGCGGTCAATTTGCTCTTCGTGGTCCATTTTTAACATGCGTAATTGACCATACACATCTGAATGCTCATCTCTTGATAGCTTTTGCCCAATTGTAATATGGGGAACAAAAGCATACTCGGGTTCTCCTGCAAAATAACCAGAGTGAAGGGCATTATGTAGTTTTTGTAATTCTTCATTCGGATCTACTTTCAAGTAAATGACATTATTTACAGGAGAAAAGGAGCTAATCTTTAAGACCTTTAATGTAAATGGTTCAACCTGTTTAGAAACAGCTTCTAATTCCCTTGTAATATCTTTAATTTCTTCATCGGATGCTTCAAATGCATTTTTAACCGTGAGATGTGGTGGAATTAATGCATAATGTGGGTCATACCGTTTACGATACGAATTAGCCGTGTCTTGAAGTTTTTTGGATGGGAAGATAACAATGCCATATTTCATTTGTATTGCCCTCCTTATGGATTAATAAATCAAAACAAAGTACTTGGTGTAGATTTACGAAAAATAATAACACAATTATATCAAATATCTGAAAATGATAGTATACCAAATAGGTTATTTTAACATTTTTGAAAGGGCTCTTGGTAAATCAGGCTGCCAATACTTCCAGGTATGGTTACCATTAAATTCTTCATAAAAATAGGGATAACCCTTATTCACAATGATGTCATGCAATTCACGATTTGGGGTTAGAAAATCTTCAATATCCCCCCTTGTTGTTTTCACTTCGGTTTCACCTGTTCCTATCACATGATACAAATCGAGGAGGTGTGGCTCTTCAAAACTTTCAACCTTTTGAAGGACGTGTTCATTCACAAGAGGTGATTGCAGCATCACTTTTCCAAAAGTATGGGGGTATTCGAGTGCTGTTAATAATGATATAGTCGCTGCCAGTGAATCCCCAATCAGTGCGCGTCCTTGCCCCATTTGATACGTTGGAAACTCTCGATCGAGAAATGGAACCAGTTCTTCTCCTAAAAAGCGCTTGTATAAATCATGCTGCTCACCATCTGGATGGTACTTCCTACGTCGGTCTGAAACACTTTTATAAGGAACCCCAATAATAATGGTGTTGCTAATTTCGCCTGTTTCCAATAGCTTATCGGCAACCCTTGCAATCCTGCCAAGATTAAAATAGTCACGTCCATCTTGGGCGATAAGAATATTGTATTTATAAAGGGGAGAGTATGATGCTGGTAAATAAACAATCAGCTCAAGTTCTTCATTTAAAATCTTACTATGTATAGTCATTTCCCTAACGGTGCCTTTATTAACCATGATTTTAAATCCTCCATACACTCAATTTACACCTTAATTATACCGTTTAGAAAAGGAAAGCGACAGGAGAAATCCCTGTCGCAAATCTGTACTTATTAAGCAGTTGTTTGATCCATATGTTTCTTTTCAGATTCTGCAACATATACGGCACATGCAGCATCACCTGTGATATTTACTGCAGTACGCGTCATATCAAGTAATCGATCAATACCGATAATTAAACCAATACCTTCAGCTGGTAGACCAACGGCTGTTAGTACCATTGCTAGCATGATTAACCCAACACCAGGAACACCAGCTGTACCCACACTGGCTAGTACCGCAGTTAAGATAACCACCAAAATTTGAGTGAATGTAAGGTCAACACCGTATACCTGTGCAATGAAAATGGTAGCAACACCTTGCATAATTGCTGTTCCATCCATATTGATTGTTGCTCCTAATGGTTGAACAAAGCTACTAATTTGTTCAGGAACCTTCAGATTTCTTTGTGCAGTTTCCATTGAAACTGGGAGTGTAGCATTACTACTTGATGTACTAAAGGCAACTGTCATGGCAGGTGCGAATCCTTTAAAAAATTCGATTGGACTTCGTTTTGCCAAGAATGCAATTGTGCCACCATATGTTACAACCGAATGGATAAGTAAGGCAGCGAGTACAATTAGGAAATAAGCGAGCATTGATTTAATTGCAGCATATCCTTGACTTCCAATCGCAGTTGCAATTAATCCAAATGTTCCATATGGTGCCGTTTTCATAACAAGATTTACAAGGTACATCATAATTTCATTTGCTTGTTCAAATAGATTTAGGATACCTTTCGTCTTTTCACCTAAAACGGTTAACGCTAACCCTATGAAAATAGCAAATGCAATAATTTGCAACATGTCGGCATTATTCATTGCCGTAAAAGGATTCGTTGGGATAATATTTATCAATGTCTCCATAACCGGAGGAGCTTCAGTTGCCCCATCGTAAGTAACTCCTTCTGTATCAAAACCTCCGCCAGCACCTGGCTTAAAAATGGAGGCAAGGGCGATTGCGATTGTAATAGCAAGTGTAGTTGTTGCTAAAAAATAAGTAATCGTTTTTGCTCCAATTCTTCCAAGTTTCTTAGGATCACCCAGTCCCGCAACTCCTAGAGTAATAGATACTAAGACAATTGGAACAACAAGCATTTTAATTAAATTCAAGAAAATTTGGCCAAGTGGAACAAAAACCCAGGTGTTAGCGTATTCAAAAATCTGTGGTGAGGTTAAATTTAAAATAAGACCAACAATAGCACCTAAACCTAACCCTAATAAAATCTTTTTAGTTAATGACATAAACAACCTCCTCAAAGATGTAGTTAAATATTGTGTTAGTGGCAAAAGGGAAATGTGAATTGGGATGAAATCCTATTTTAGGAGATACAAAAAAGCCACGAGAGTATGGCTCGTGGCCTTAAAGTTGATTTGCGCACAATCTCTCTCCTGATGCTTACGAGGTTAGCTGTCGGATTCGGATGAAGAGTTATATCCTACCTTTATAAAAAGGATTCACCCCGAGTGCATTTCCTTTTGCACGTGATGGTTCCCCCGTTTCCCAATTTTGGGAATTAAGCGATTATTAAGTTGTAATTTATCTTAATATTATATTTATATCTCATATTCTGATATTTTGTAAATACTACTTTAGTATGGTTTTAACAGTTTTAATATTTCTTGGGCCTAAAATCTTTAAAATTACTAAAACCAATTGACAATCTATCCAAACAGATGTATATTATAAATTATTCATATATAGTGATTCCGTAGCTCAGCTGGGAGAGCGCTACCTTGACAGGGTAGAGGTCGTTGGTTCGAACCCAATCGGAATCATCATTTAAAAGCTCCACCTTCCTTATATTTAAGGGGGTGGAGTTTTTTTATCTTTTCAACATATTAAAAAGATTGAATATAAATGAATAATGTAAAAGAATTAATCCAAAGTTTTGATACAGCCCTTTTGAATACAATCTAATTACATATTGAATTTCCCTACATCAGAAATGTTTTTTCTGAATCCTTGAAAGGAATGTGGTGGCAATGGATCAAATTAAACTAAAAAAATATTTGATTAAACTAAGGGAAGATGCTCAAGCAGCGATTTTACAGTACACCAAAAACAATGTCTCTGACACTACAACTCTAAGTAAAATCAATTTAAGAGCTTTTTTTGCATTGCATAGAATGGCTCATCCCAATTTGAACAATATTTTACGTGAAAAAGGATTTTTGCCACTTTCAAACAGTAGCCCCCATATCATGGATACCTTAAATAAAATCATCCATCACCTTTCCAAGGAAGATTCTGCCCCTAACTTAAATCAGGAATATATTGAAGTAAACACTGCCAAATCATTAAAAGAAGATCGTAAGGATCACTTGTTTGGAAAAGCAATAAATAACAAACATATAATGGTTACTCTTGACCGTAAAATGCTTATTACCCCTGAAATTTTTTACGATTTACTGCAAGCCGGTATGACAATAGCAAGAATAAACTGTGCACATGATGAATTAACGGTATGGAAAAAGATGATTCATTCTTTAAGAATGGCAGAAGAAACGTATCATGCAAGATGTGTTAGAAATACTTCGAAATGTAAAATTTTCATTGATCTCCCAGGACCTAAAATTCGAATTGGGCAAATTATACCTAGTAAAAATAAAAAAGGAATAACAGATAGCTTTATAAAAATAAAGAAAAATGATATTTTGCGAATTTATAAAAATGATAAATATATTGGGATTCCTAAAACGGATAATGGGCCAGCGTCGGTTGGAGTTACATTACCTAAAGCTTTACGAAATGTGCGAATCGGTGACAGAGTGTATATCGATGATGGAAAAATATTTGCGAAGGTTTTATCGAATACAGAGGAGTGCATCGAGACTAAAATCCTTTTAACAAGAAAGAAAGAAGAGACGATCTATCCGGAAAATGGTATAAATTTTCCTGACTCCCTTGTCCATTTAAATGTACCGACCGTTTCTGAATCAGATTTAACGATTTTGAAATCCATGTATAAAGACATTGATTTAGTTGGAATTTCCTATATTAATCACCCAAAAGATATTCAAATTGTAAAGCACCAGTTAGAAATGTTGACTGAAGATAAAAAAGGGATTATTGCAAAAATAGAAACCAAAAATGCCTTATTATCATTATCAAAAATAATTATGGAAGGATTAAATTACGGTTTGTTTGGAGTCATGATTGCAAGAGGGGATTTAGTAATTGAAATTGGCTTGGAGCAGTTTTTAAGTGCTCAAGAAGGAATTCTAGAAATCTGTCATGCTGCCCATATACCTGTTATTTGGGCAACAGGGGTCTTAGAAAATATGAATAAAAAAAATATCCCATCAATCCCTGAATTAACAGATGCGCATGCAGGTTTAAGAGCAGATTGTATCATGTTTAATAAAGGTCCTTATGTTCCACATTCAATTGAATTTTTACAAAAGCTGAACGAAATTAACCAAGACCCACAATTTCATTTGAGAAATTCAATGGTGTCATTCGTCCAATATGATTTTTGATTTTTGGAGTGATAATGGTCGTGAATCTCCCTCATTTGTACTAAAAAAGTTGTTAGAAAACAGCCCATTTTAGATAAATGCCCAAGAATTATTACATTCGCGGAATATATTGTAATGAAAATATGAGGAGGGATAACTTAGTATGAATGTGTATGATCAGCATTTTGTAGGAAGTCCACAAGGACCAATGATTGATTCAAATGATAGTAGGATTTTTGGAAGACCATTTGGATTTGGAAGGCCATTTGGGTTTGGAAGACCTTTTGGCTGGGGATTTGGGAGACCTTTTGGCTGGGGATTTGGAAGACCTTTTGGCTTTGGATTTGGTGCCCCATTCTTAGGAGGCGCGTTATTAGGGGGATTACTAGGAAGTACCTTAGCTGCTCCATGGGGCTATGGATATCCATATGGTTATGGTTTTGGATATCCAGGTTATGGATTTGGATATCCATTTTATTAATATGTAATGCTAGTCGGTTACCTATATTTGGTAACCGATTTCCTTTTTTAAAAAAAACCACCCAAATTAATGAGTGGTATCAATTATTCAATAAGTATATTTAAGCTGACTTACTCACAGCCTCTTTTCTTTCTTTTCGCTTTTTCGCGTACTCAGCTGTTGCTGTGAAAAGGACATCAGATGATGAGTTAAGGGCGGTTTCACAAGAGTCTTGAAGGACTCCAATAATGAAACCAACACCGACTACTTGCATGGCAACATCGTTTGGAATGCCGAATAAGCTTGCTGCTAATGGTATTAGTAAAAGGGATCCTCCCGCAACACCTGAAGCACCTGCAGCTGAAATCGCCGATAGAACACTAAGAATAAGCGCCGTTGCAAAATCGACTTCAATGCCCAGAGTGTGAACGGCCGCAAGTGTTAGGACAGAAATTGTTACTGCAGCACCTGCCATATTAACAGTCCCCCCTAAAGGGATGGATACCGAATAAGTATCCTTATCTAATCCAAGTCTTTCACATAGACTCATGTTAACAGGGATATTCGCAGCAGAGCTACGTGTAAAGAATGCTGTAATTCCGCTTTCTCTTAAACACTTAAAGACAAGCGGATACGGATTTTGGCGAATGTACAAATAAACAATCAATGGATTCACAACTAGTGCGATAAAGAACATACAGCCAAGTAGAAGGGCTAGGATTCTACCATATTCCATTAATGCTGAAAGACCGTTTGTAACCAATGCGTCGAACACTAAACCCATGATTCCGATTGGAGCTAGGCTAATAATCCATTTTACAACAGTTGTGATTGCCTCAGATACATTGGATAATAGAGTCTTAGTAGTTTCGTTTGCATTTTTTAATGCGATACCAAGAATGATCGCCCAAGCAAGAATTCCGATATAGTTTGCATTCATTAGCGCATGAATAGGGTTGTCCACCACATTAAAAAGTAATGTTTGAAGCACCTCTAAAATCCCACTTGGAGGAGTGACGTCTTCTGCACCTGTAACAAGTGTTAATTTAATTGGGAAGAAAAAGCTTGCGATTACCGCTACCAATCCTGCTACGAATGTTCCAATCGCATATAATCCAATAATCGATTTGATATTCGTTTGAGTTCCATTTCGGTGTTTAGAGATAGCGTCAATAACTAAAAATAAGACCAATACCGGTGCCACTGCTTTTAAAGCACCTACAAATAAAGAACCGAAGATGGTGACCCATTTTGCTCCCTCGGGAATGACTAACGCTAAAAGAATACCAAGAAGAATTCCAAACAGTATTCGTTTAACAAGACTAATTTGGTTCCATTTGTGAAACATATCTTTCATATTCTTGCCCCCTGTTGAAAATAGCATTTGCTGTTAATTTAATATTTTGTAAGTTTAACACGAAAATTAGTAATTGTGAATTAATTTTAAAAGGGTGGAATTCCTTTATTAGGAAAACAAACAATCCTGCAATATAGTATATATAAAAATTTACTTGTATAATATCATTTTATACAGGGTTTTTCCAAATTCAAATTTAACAGTATATGATAAGGCTGCATATCTTATAAGGTGGCATAACGAAAACTTAAGGGTGGTGAAAATGAAGATCTTATTAGCTACATTTTGGCCTCTTCCTCAAGTAGGAGGGGTATGGAGTTATGTTCAAGGACTCTATCAAGCTCTCATTAATTTGGATTATGAAGTTGACATTTTAAGTCAGCATCCGATTGAGAAAAAATATTATATCATAAATGACGGGCGATCCATAAATAAAGCCATAATTACAAATTCCGTTCAGAAAATTATACAGCCATTTTTCAATTCCAGTCATCCTGATATGCATTTAATAACCAGACATGAAACTGAAAGATACGGTTTTGAAGCAGCAGCAGCCTATTTTGGTTTGAACAAATACGATTTAATTCATACCCAGGATGTTATTTCTACAAGAGCACTTTCACGAGTAAAACCTAAAGAGACGCCTCTAATCTCAACTCTTCATGGATGCTATACATTTGAGTACATTCGTCATGTTAAAAAAGCTGTAACCGAATCAGAATTGCAAAAATGGAAACAAACAATTATATCACGGTATTTAGCTACGAAGGAACACTATGGCGCTGTATCAAGTGATGTAACAATTGTGCCGACGTTATGGTTAAAAAACTTGCTTACAACTGAATTTAATATTCCTGATAAACAAGTGAATGTTGTTCCGTACGGAATTGATATTAAGCATTTTATGAAAAAAATGGAGGAGCAATCGGAGCCATCTCCACCCAAAGCCAATTTTATCATAGGGTGTCCTGCAAGATTGGATAGAGTAAAAGGACATAAATTTTTACTAGAAGCCTTAGCGAAACTAAAGCATCACCGAAATGACTGGATTTGCTGGTTCATTGGAAATGGCAGTTTACTCAAGGAATTAAAAACTACGGCAAAATATTGGGGGATTGAAGAACATATCGCCTTTTTAGGAACTAGAAATGATGTGCCCGCATTATTAAAACAATTAGACTTGATTGTTTTGCCAAGTTTACAGGATAATCATCCATTTGCTCTTATGGAGGCTCAAATTGCTGGAAAACCGATTGTTACGACTGATGCAGGTGGAATTCCGGAAATGGTTACCCATTATAAGACAGGATTGATTTCCCCAAAGGGGGAAAGCGATATTTTATATCAAAATATAAAAAGAGTAATTGAAAATAAGAAACTTAGTAACAGGCTTTCTGCTGCGGCAAAAGAACAGGCCATGAATAATTGGCCCATTGATAGGATGATAAACAGGACGCTTGAAATTTATCGACGATTAACGGAGGACCCCCAACATGGGAAAAAAGCCTAAAAAAAAATTCAATAATAAGCAATCCTCAAAGACAGGAAAATACACAAAAAAGCCAACAAATTTACAAGAGGGAACTCTTGATAAAAAAAATTTTGATTCACCAAAAATTAAAAATACGTTTATTACGAAACAATCAATTGGGGATAACTCCAATGAATGGCAAAAAATACGTGAAGCCTTACCTGAACACTATGAAATACCTGATCCTGATATTTATAAGGAACTAAAATTATTTTACAAAACAAGATAGAGTAGTCAGTTAGTTATATATGATTATCCAAGTAAAGGAGGAATCTATCTTGTGAGAGTTTTAATTGCAACTTATTTCTTTCTTCCCCAGACTGGCGGTGTTGGAACATATATAGAATCAGTAAAACAAGAGTTGGTACGAAACGGACATGATGTTGATGTACTCGGACAATCACCTGACTTAAAGGAAGTTTATATCACAAATTCCGGCCAATCCATTTCAAAATCAATCATATATCCGATGCTCTCACGAAGTATAAGTGAGTATTACAAAACCAATTTCCCTCATTTAGATTCCTGGATTTTTCAGAAAGAATTGGGCCGATATCGGTTTGAATTAATTGCCTCATTATTTGATTTGTCACAGTATGACGTCATTCATACACAAGATGTGATATCAACAATCATTTTTCAGAGAATAAAACCCAAACATATACCACTCGTTTGTACTATTCACGGGCAAATGACCAATGAATTGATGAATTTAGGAATAATTAAATGCGAAGGTACAGATCGATGGCATTACCAAATGGCAGAAGAGTTAAATGGTTTACTTTCTGCAGACAAAATAATCGTACCAACCGAATGGATGAAACGGGAAATCAAAAAAAACTTTGACATTCCATCAGACATCTATGTCATCCCTTATTGTGCAAGGAATATTCCCAGCTTTTTAGAAAAATTAGAGACAGAACCGGATCCGCCTGTACCAATCACAAAAAATAAAACAATCATTGGCTGTATTTCTCGTCTTGTTTCCTATAAAGGACACCCTATTCTAATTGATGCCCTAAAAAAATTGAAAAAGCGGAGAAAAGATTTCGAATGCTGGATAATTGGAGATGGTCCGGATAAAGATTATTTTCAGAAATATTCGGAAAAGAAAGGATTGACGAATTTTATAAAATTTTTGGGTTCACGCAATGACGTCCCCTCTCTCCTCAAAAAAATGGACATCGTCGTCCTGCCAACTTTGCAAGATAATATGCCTTTTTCCATTATAGAAGCTCAAATAGCAGGAAAAGCCATTTGCGCTACAGAAACCGGTGGTATACCAGAGATGATTGATTCGGGTCATAATGGGTTTCTATTCCAGAAAAATAATTCTAAACAATTATCAGAACAATTGTTGATGCTGATACAGAATGAGAAAATTCGTAAAACATTAGAAACTAACACACAACAAATGGCTTTAAAACAATGGGCTCCTGAACTTTTATATCAGCGGTTAAAGAATGTTTATGATGAATTGCAAATTGAAGAGTCATTAAAGCCAAACGTAATGGTTGACTACCCACTATTAGAAAAGTATCGGATTTCAATAAAGAGCAAATATCAGATTCAGACTTTTAAAGATATATTTCTATTTGATACATTAGGTTCTTATGATGAAGCGATATGTTCGAAAATTATGGAGCGAATTCCCGACACTTATTGTCTGCCAGATCTAAAAATGTTGAATAAAATTGTTGAGATAACATTGAAAGGAGAAGTAAATGGATAGCAGCAAACAATTAAAAATGCCTGACTTTATAATTATCGGCCAACAAAAGTGCGGAACGAGTGCATTATATGTTAACTTGGTTAGGCACCCCAATATCGCCGCAGCTGAACAAAAAGAATTGTATTTTTTCAATAATCATTATGAAAAAGGGTTGGATTGGTATCGCAATCAATTTCCTTCATTAGTCTTAGAAACTGCCAACACCATAACTGGAGAAGCCACCCCAAATTATATTGATGATCCTTTAGCTCCTCAAAGAGTGTTTCAATGTATGCCGAATGTCAAATTGATTATACTTTTGCGAAACCCAGTGGATCGAGCATACTCTCAATATCAAATGGGTGCAAGAAATGGTTCTTGTATTATTAACGGCCGTCTACCATCTTTCGAGGAATTCATTGAAAAAGAGATGAATTTACCGGAAAATTATTATGAAAATTTGGATAGAAAAATATATTTAGAGCATTATCGGTTTTTAGAAAGGGGGATCTATATAAATAAAATAGAAAAGTGGATTAAGGTTTTTCCTCAAGAACAGATGATGATTATCAAAAGTGAAGAATTTTATCATGATCCTTACAAAGTCTATAAGGAAGTACTTGCTTTTTTAAATGTACCAGTCTGGGAACCGAACAAATTCGAATTTATTAATAAATTTAGAGACAAATATCCAAAACTAAATGAAACTACAAAACAGGAATTGATTTCTTATTTTAAACCGTATAACGAGAGGCTTTACCGGTTTTTAGGAAGAGATTTACAATGGGAAAAATAGCTTATAGATTGTAATTGTGCAATAGTGATGCTTTATGCTTTTTTCTGTAGTAAAAATATTAAAGGCTGTTGATATTATCAACAGCCTAAATTTTATTGGGGCATTTTCTAATTCGTTAAATAAAAATCATAACTTTCCGTTAATCCTTTAAATAAATCAAATGAGGGATTCCAACCTAAAACATTCTTTGCTTTAGAGTTATCCAATCTGCTGTAAAGAATTTCCCCTTTTCGCTGATCGCGATAAGTAGGAGTAGGAGAATTTCTTGCAATGGAAGATATAATCCTGTAAAGTTGATTAATACTGATTTTCTCATTTCTGCTGATATTCAAAATTTCATTCGAGCCGTTATGCAGTGAAAGGACATTAGCCCTTGCTACATCCTTTACAAACACAAAATCCCGTGTCTGCTCTCCGTTTCCGTAGATGGTTGGAGATTCACCCGATATTAATTTATTGAAAAAAATCGATACCACTCCACCTTCTCCTTTTGGTGATTGTCTCGGTCCATAAACATTTGCGTATCTCAAAATTGTATACGGAAGACCATGCAGGTCGTGAAAAAGCTTTATATATACTTCCGGGATATATTTGGAGAGGCCATAATACGATAACGGTTTGATGGGGAATGACTCATTTATACTGCAATCATTTGTTTCCCCATATACGGCACATGAGGAGGCATAAATAATCTTTTTTACACTATGTTTGATACAACATGATAACAATCGAACAGTACCTAGTACATTATTTTCAGCATCTGTTAATGGATCGAGGACAGATTTACTTACATCCACTTGCGCAGCTTGGTGTATAACGTAATCCGGTTTTTCTTGTTTGAATATATCACCTATTTTGTTTGTACGAATATCAGCCTCGTAAAATGTGACGTTTGGAGGTAAATTAGTGATATAACCAGTACTTAAATTATCAACAACAATGACGTCATAGCTTTGCTCTACTAATAGGTCTACTATATGAGATCCTATAAAGCCTGCTCCGCCCGTTACAAGCACTTTCATATTAATTCTGTTCCCCCATTTGTAATTCTCTTTTGAACCATTCAATTGTTGTTTTCAATCCCTCATCTAATAAAACAGTATGTTCATATTTTAATATCTTTTTGGACTTTGTTAAATCAGGTGTTCGATTTAGAGTATCCTCATAACCCGTTCCATAAGCTAGATCATACGGAATATGGACGATTGGGGAGTTGGAGTGAGTTAGTTCCTTCACTTTTTCGGCTAATTCATTAATAGAAATTAACTGATTGGAACCAATATTAAATGCTTCATTGTTACATTTTGCATCCATGCTTAGAAGAGTTCCTTTTACAGTATCATCTACAAAGGTAAAGCATCTTGTTTGTTTTCCATCGCCGTAAACTGTAATTGGTTCTCCTTTTAATGCAGCCCTTATAAATTTGGGAACTACTCCACCATATTGTGTAGAAGTTGCACGTGGACCATAAGTGTTAAAATAGCGTAAAACAGTTACAGGTAACCCTTTTTCTGCGTATGCGAAGCACATATGTTCATCTAATGCCTTAGCGGTTGCATAGCACCAGCGATGTGTGGTTGTTGGCCCCAGTACCCTATTAGATTCTTCGCAGAATGGAAGCATATGATTCTTTCCGTACACTTCAGATGTTGATGAAAATATAACTTTTACCTTTCTTGGGAACGCTAATTCTAATATGTTGCGTGTGACATCAATATTACCTTCAATTACTTTTAAAGGATTTTCTACAGTATTCTTTACTCCTAATACTGCAGCTAAATGGAAAACTACCTCACAATTTTCTATTAGCTCGTTTAACAAACTACGATCTAAACCAGAGCCATTCATAAATGTAAATTTTGGATGATTCATAACGTTATTAAGAAATGATTCCTTTCCTGTCGATAAATCATCTAAACAGATGACATCATGGCCATTCTCTATTAGTCTCTCAACAAGATGTGAGCCAATAAAGCCTGCACCCCCTGTTACTAATACTTTCATCCTTCTCCTCCTCCGAATCGTATGATTTTTGCTTTGCTCCTTAATCCGCTTGTTACATTTCTAACATCGTAAACAAGGCTTGCATGATTGAGTATTATTTGAAGCGGCATATTAGAGTGATCCGTTAAAATAACTACACAATCACTCTGTTGGAGTGTGTTTTCTGTTAGGGGCGTACTAGTATATTTGTACTCTTTTATGTTAATTTCAGGAACATAAGGATCATGATAAGAAACCTCAAATCCTAATTGCTGCAGTGATTGAATAATTTTAATTGCAGGAGATTCTCTAATATCATTAATATCTTTTTTATAAGCAACCCCATAGATCAAAACCCTCTTTTTATTTTTATCAAACAATAACTTTTGGATTTGTTGAACCATGTAGTTAATCATTAAATCATTAATTTCATCTGATAATCCAATCATTTTATTATAAAAACCGTACTGACTGGATTTCCAAGCAAGATATAAGGGGTCTACTGGTATACAATGTCCCCCTATACCTGGCCCAGGGTAGAAAGGAGTGAAGCCATATGGTTTAGTGCTTGCAGCATCGATTGCTTCCCATAAATCGATTTTCATAGTATCACTTAAGATAGCAAGTTCATTTATAAATGAAATATTGATAAATCTATAAGCATTTTCTAAAACTTTTGTTAATTCAGCTATTTCAGTAGAAGAAACAGGGACAATATTTTGAAAAATTTTTTTATATAGATTACAAATTTTTTTAAGACAATTGCTGCTAACTCCACTCACAATTTTTGGAATCTCACTGACTTTATACTTCTTGTTTCCAGGATCAATTCGTTCAGGTGAATAAGCAAGAAAAAAATCCTCACCAGCCTTTAAGCCGTCTTTCTCAAGAAGCGGCTGAAATACCTCCTTCGTGGTGCCTGGAAAGGTCGAACTTTCTAATATGATAAGCTGTCCTTTTCTTATCCTTGGTGCTAATTCTCTTGCGACCGTTTTGAGGTAGCTTAAATTAGGAGTTTTATAGCTGGTTAATGGTGTCGGGACACAGACAATAATTACATCAAGTGATTTTACGATATCATAATCGACAGTTCCCGTTAATTTACCTCCTTTTATTACTTCTTGAAGTTCTTGATCCTTAATATCCGGCAGATAACTTATTCCATTATTTAATTTTTCAATTTTTGATTCATCACTATCTATACCTATGACCTTAAAGCCGTTATCAGCAAAGAGAAGTGACAGAGGTAAACCCACAAATCCAAGTCCTACTATACCTACTGTTACTATGGAACTTTGTTTCGCGTCACTATTATCTTGATTTACCAATTCAAACCTCTCCTTTATTTATTTGTTACGTTATTATCTTATGAACACTTCAAAAAAACGTATAGATACCTGTACTGTAAAGGCACTTATTTAATAAAAAATGAATAGCTTAAAATTATTCAAACAAATAAAGGATTCATGTCATAAAATAAAAAAAGCCTGAAATTTATAAAGAGGGATTAGATGAAATTATTATTTGTCTTTTCAACTGCCAGTGGCGGGATGGTAACACTTAATCATGAGAGGAATTTGGCATTAAGTAGAATAGGGATAGAATGCCACTTTTTATATTTTAGGAAAGGTTTGAACCTTGATTGTGATTCCCACAACTATATTTTGAGAACTGATGAAGAAATTGAAAAATTAATTAAAGAAAACAAATATAAAGCAATTATTGTGTGTACTGATTACTTGTTTTTGGAAAGGCTCAATAGAATCGGCTATTCTGGTAAAGTCATTTACGAAATTCAGGGTTTAGGAAATTATCAAGCAACAGCTAGATGGTTAGAAAAAGCAGAGTCATTTGTAACGCAATACGCGAATGCTATTCTCTATCCAAATACGTATTATCTGAATGAGTTAATGAAAAAACATTTTCCTCAGACAAATAAATATAGCTTCAATAACTGTATCGATACGAGTCTCTTTACCTATGTAGACGTTCCCTTACCAAAAAAACTAATAGTTGGGTGGGTTGGACGATTAGATCAAAATAAAAATTGGATAGAGTTCTTAAAAATAGGTGCTTCCCTGCGAGAAATGTTTTCCAATATTCAACTATGGTTTTTTCATGATCCAACCGTAATATCAAGGAAGGAGCAAATAAAATTTTCCGCATGGGTACAAAAGTTTCACCTGAATGAAGACCTAATAGTCTATGAAAATATCCAACGTGAAAATATGGCCGAGTACTATTCAATGATTGCCAAATCAGGCGGATTTGTGTGTTCAACTTCTAAACTTGAGGGGTTTGGCTATTCAGTGATCGAGGCGATGAGCTGTCATTGCCCTGTCTTAACTACAAGATCTGGTGGAGTTGAGAGCTTTGTGATACACAATGTGACAGGGAAACTTTACCATCAAGGTAATATTTTGGAATTTCTGAATGAAGCGAAAGAACTTATTAATAATCTTGATCTGAGAGAAAAGATTATCACGAGTGCAAACAAACTAATTCAGACTTCATTTAGTCCAAAACTATACGGGGAACATTTCATGGATCTGCTCGAGAACTTAGATATTGTTTAAGGTAAAATTGATGAATATGGACTAGTCCATCCGTCTAAACAACAAATTTGTTTAAGCATATACCAATATAGAAAAGCTTATTCTTTAAGTAAGCTTCATGGTACATCAAATTTATATAAAAAGGAGGGCGTATGAATGAGCAAATTTAGATATTCAACAGCTCCTATTGAGAATGTAAGCGGAACTATGTATGCTAATGAATCATTTCATTACAATGCAAGTGTACTCGCTGTGAATAACAGTCGAAAGAAAAAAGCTAAGTTTACGATTACACTATACCAATTAACAGATGCAAAAACTGAATTTACCAGTGAGACAAGAGCATTAGGACCTCAAGAAAGCATGTCGGTTGACCTTAATACGGCAGGTCTTGATAGATTTATAATCGAGATTAGTGGTAAACAAAAAGGTAGGTCGCAAGTACTTTTTTCAGTGACTGGAAAAGATGAGGGTGGATCAGTAAATTATATGTTACCATTAATAAATCTAAGAAATAATTGTTAGATTTGAATACATTAGTATAAAAAAGTGTAACTTCACATTCTACTTTTGAGAAATTACTTTATTTATCTTAAAATCAAGAACTTCCACGCAAAAACGACTGAGGTCTCTTCAAGACCTCAGTCGTTTTTCATTAACATATGTGTTGAATTAAATTGGGCGAGTTATTTCGAGGCGAGTTCACTAAAGTTGAAACCTCATAAGCTTCCATCTCATCAGCAGCTAGAGGTTTGAGTAGATGTGATACTTTTGAAACATCATCCATTGAAGGATCAAGCCATATCTTTTCGTCTTTCTTTTGCAAAATAACAGGCATTCTGTCATGGATATCATTCATCAGTTCATTTGGAGTTGTAGTGATGATGGAGCAGGAAAACAATGTGTTCCCATCGGGGGATTTCCAACGCTCCCAGATTCCGGCCATGCCAAAGAGTTCATCTGATTTTAATTTAATCCTCATTGGGGTTTTAGATTTGTCTGGACCTTTTTTCCATTCATAAAAGCTATCCGCAATAACGAGGCAACGTCTAGATTTAAAGGCTTGACGAAAGCTTGTTTTTTCACCTAACGTTTCGGATCGGGCATTGATCATTTTATAACCAATCTTTTCATCCTTTGCCCATGATGGAACAAAGCCCCAACGTAAAAATCCTAGCCGATTACGTTTACCATCATTGATTACAGATAGCACTGAATGGGAAGGAGCGATATTAAAGCATGGAATATATAAATCCCGCTCGATCGCAGCTTCAATATCAAATCGGTTAAGAATATCATCGAACTCTGCAAATAGAGTAAATCGTCCACACATTGATGTCTCACCTCATTTATTAGTCTGATGTGTTTGGTGGCTGATAAGTAGGTAACTTTATAATAAAGGATGTGCCTTTGCCAACGGAACTTTCAACCTCAATAGAGCCTTTTAATTGTTCAATGATTTGGAAACAAATCGTGAGTCCTACACCGGTTCCTTTGTCTTTTGTTGAATAAAAGGGAGTTCCAATTTTTGAAAGCTGTTCCTTCGTCATACCTGGACCATTATCCGTTATTTTAATGATAATGTCATGCTCATTGGATAAGGCGCCAATCTTTAGTAATCCATCATTCCCTATCGCTTCAATCGCGTTTTTAATAATGTTAATAAGAACCTGCTTAATCTCATCCTTATTACCGTTAATAAACAACTGGTTCTCAATCGAAGTTTCGACCTCAATATTTTGGATATTTGTATAGGAAGTCATAAGCTCCACGGTCTTTGTTAGTTCTTCGCTAATATTTATTAATTGTGTACTACTATTATTAGGCTTTGCCAGTGATAAATAATCATTAATAATAGATTGTGCGCGATTTAATTCAGAAAGGGTAATATCAATATAGTTTCGCTGTTTTTCAGTAATATTGTCATCCCGACTGATTAACTGTAAAAAACCATTTACTGTTGTTAATGGATTGCGAACTTCATGGGCAACCGATGCTGCCAACTGGCTAATCACATTCATTTTTTCTGAACGTCTCAGTTCCTTTTGGATTCGAATTTGTTGGTTTAAGTTTTCAATCAGCAGAACAACCAATAGGAGAGTAATCAATGTTACACATGAAAAAATGAACATCTCGATAATTTGTTCTGTTAGGTTATTTTTTACGAGCGAAATCGTTCTTGTTATGACAATAAGACAGTAAATTGTCGATAGGAATATCAGCTTCTTATTTAACAGAAGCGAATGGAACTTTTTTATTAGAAAATAAAAAATAACAGTAATAACTGCATAATTCATAAGGTTAATGAAAAAATCTGTATTCCCAAGCACTTGTAAATAAATCATCATCACCAAAATAACAGCAATTCCCTGAAAGAAACCAAGATAGAGAAAGGTGACAATAACAGGGATAATCCGAAAATCATACGAGAATCCATTCGCGTAGGATACAGGAAATGACATGGTTAATAGAAGGATAATGATCATCATTCCGAGTAACTTATTTGTGTGGAGCTTGGATGTAGAGCCATTGTCTTGAATAACGAGTAAATAATATAGAAGAATAGGAAAAATAACGATGAGAACATGATAGAGAATATGCCCGATATGCTCAACCAATTTCCGTGATACCCCCCTTAGACTAAAACATCCGATTACTACTTCTTTAAGTTCGACATATTCTACAATAATCCTTCATCTTGCTACAGACATATTGATTAATATTTCGGAAAAATGTAAAAGCATTTTATTCGATTCATAATTCTTTTTTTCTAGTTCTGGGTATGATACAACTAAACATATCTTACATTTTGGAGGTTTATTATGTTTAAAAAATTATTTGGTAGTAAAGATAAAAAAGTTGAGGAAACACTAATTGCCCCAGCGACGGGTAAGATTCTAGCTCTAGAAGAGGTGCCAGACCCAGTATTTTCTCAAAAAATGATGGGTGATGGTCTGGCAATTGAGCCGTCTGAAGGAAAAATTGTTTCGCCTGTTCAGGGAGAAATTATTCAAGTTTTTCCAACGAAACATGCCATTGGAATTAAAACTGAAATTGGCTTGGAACTACTCATACATATCGGCCTTGAAACAGTGAACATGAAAGGTGAAGGGTTTACTGCTCATGTTAAAGAAGGAGACAAGGTCGAGGTAGGAACTGAGCTTGTTACATTTGATTTAGCATTAGTAAAAGAGAATGCAGCAAGTACGATAACACCAATCGTTATTACTAATTTTGATGCAGTTGAAACATTTGAGAAGATTGGAAGCGGCCAGGTAACAGCTGGTTCAACTGAACTTGCAAAAGTAAAGAAAAAATAAGAGTGCGGTCCCGGTTATGGGACCGTTTTTTGTATAGTACTAATTGTTTATTTAGCCGTGTTTTTACATATGTAGTAAGTGTAGAGCATAGGATTTTAATGGATTGACTGTATAAATGTGTAAAAATAGGCCTTTTATACTAAGGATAAAAAAAGGATTTTTACCACTTTTATAGAAAGAGTATATAACCAGTCAGTCTATGAGAGGGAATGAGATATGGAGATAGGAAGCAGAATACGTTTCTTTCGAATACAAAATAATATGACACAAGAAGAGCTAGCACAGGAAATTATCTCAATTTCTTATCTTTCAAAAATCGAAAATAACCAAACCTCCGCAAGTATTGAGGTTCTGGAATTATTATGTGACCGATTAGGAATCAAGCTAATTGAAAGTGAAGAATATGAACAGCTAAAAGAGCTTTATGATTGGTACCACCTAATGGTTGCCAGAAAACTGGAACCAGCTACTCGTTTTTACGAATCTTATGAATGTAAGAATACCAATGATTCAAGGGTTGCCATTTTCTTCGTTCTCTTTGAGTTAAGATATTTTATTTTAATTAAACAATTAGATAAAGCTGAAGAACAAATTAAGAAAATTGATCTATATAAAGATATATTTGATATCCGTATGAATTATTTTTATGAAAAAATTGTCGGTCAATTTTATTATTTTAAAAGCCAATTTTCTGTTGCAATGGAGCATTTTAAAATAGCCGAAGAGATATTAACAAGTAGCGTCCACTTTGAAAGCTGGGAAACGGCTGATCTGTATTACTATAAAGGGCTTAATAATAATCGAATGGGTAAATTAGCCTTAAGTATTATTTATATACAGAAGGCGCTCGCTATCTATCAATCTCTTTATGATTTAAAACGAAGTGCCGAATGTCAAATTCTACTGGGTATTTGCTATGAAAAGATTAATGAATTTGAAATGGCAGAGGAGAACTACTTACTCGCTACAAAGGTAGCTGAGGGAATAAATGATCCGTCCCTTTTAGGATTGATTTATCATAATCAAGGTGTCCTTTATTCGAAGCTTGGGAAATCCAATGAAGCCATCGATCACTTTAAGAAAAGCCTTGAACATAAGGAAGACCATATGGTCACTGGCAGGCTGCGCTCAATCCATGGTTTAATCGAAGAATATTACAAAATTGAGGATTATGAGGAATGCCGAAATTGGCTTAAGGAAGGATTCTCCATTGTTGAGAAGCATCGCGATCTTCCTGAATTCAATATTCATTTCATCTATTATGATTATTTACTGCAGCAGTCTAATCATCTTTCCAAATTTATTGAAAAGGATGCATTGCCTTATTTTGAAGGCATTGGTCGTCATCTCCATGTAGCTTATTATGCGGAGGAACTCGGGAAAATCTATCAAGAAAATCACAAATATAAGTTAGCAAGCTATTATTTTTCAAAGGCAATATCATCTTTGAAAAAGCATAGTCATCTAAATTAAAACAATATGATAAAAAGGAGATGGGAACATGAAAAAATTAATGCTGTTATTCATGCTGGGATTAGTAACAATTTCAGGGTATCAATTAACAGAAGGTACTGCATGGGTAGAAAATGACTACCCAGAATCACAAGAAGAACAGGTATAATATGACAAGCAGCCCAATTTCAATTACGGGCTGCTTGTTTTTATTCTATAAAAAGTGATGATAATCAGTGTGGTTGTTCCTTACTTCATCGACTTGTTTTTGGATTTTGCGGGAGTCGGTAGAGTGATTTCTTTTTGAGATTCGGTCAGCGACAAAACCTACGAGAAGTAACCCTCCAAAAAAGACTAACAGCCAGCCCCATAACGGCATATTTTCACCCCCATATTGTAGCTTATGTATGCCGGACAAATTCGATGAAGTGTACGAGTGAATCATCATTTAACTTTAAATAAAAAAAAGCAACGTTCATAAACGTTACTTTTTTGGAATAAATGTAAAAATTTCATGTGATTCGAAGCTATCTACTAGCCGGTCGAGCCAGAAATAATATTCTAACGCATTGTTTAACTTTACAATATCGCTTTCTGCTTCTTCTTTAATATCATCGTTAACTTGCTCATCCATTAGTAGTTCATTAAGTTCAGTTAACGATTTTTGAATAGCGCTGACATTCATTGAGATACCGTTTCGCCATTTTATCGTAAAAAAATCGATAAAGGTTTGATACCAATCTTCTTCCACTTCATAAAGATCCTTTCGTATCCCTTTTTTCCACACTTTATCAACCATCTTTAATTCCACTAGGTTGCGGACAGAAGTACTCATGCTTGTTTTGCTCATCCCTAACTCTTGTTTCATTTCATCAAGTGTCATTGGCTCGTCATGAAAATACATGAGCCCCCAAAGTCGTCCTACTGAAGGAGTAACCCCATATAAATTCATATTTTGCGCAATTGCATCAATTACACGCTCTCGAGCTTTTTCTAGTTTGTCTACACCTTGCAAATAGATTCACATCCTACAACAAATGTCTTTAATATATATAGCCTACATATTTGTACATTGAAAGTAAAGGGGAGCTGCTAAAAGGATTATCGAGGATATTGGAGGAATTTTAAGAATGAAGAATGTAAAGTACGTACAGTTTTAACTTTACAAACTTTACGGAGGTATATCCCTTAATATCCGCTTTGTGAAATCTGGAAATCATTACTACAATTAGTAGGTCATAGTTACTAAATGCTTTCTACATCGGTATTTAATTTGATTTGAAGGAATATCAAATAATGATTCGGGTTTTATCATCAAGAAAAATTGAGGTGACAGAATGGAAAATGAAGCAAAAATAAAGGTTTCAAATGTAACGAAGATTTTTGGACGCTCGTCTAAAAAAGCGATTCAACTTTTAAAAGAAGGAAAAACTAAACAGGAAATTTTAAAAAGCACGGGATCAACAGTCGGTGTGAACCAAGCGAGCTTTGAAGTCTATCCCGGAGAAATCTTTGTCATTATGGGATTGTCCGGAAGTGGAAAATCGACTTTGGTTCGTCTGTTAAATAGATTAATAGAACCAACTGCTGGTCAAGTGTATATCGATGGAAAAGAAGTAGTCTCCATGAACAAAGAAGAAATTCGTGAAGTTCGTAGGAAAAAAATGAGCATGGTGTTCCAACGCTTTGCATTATTCCCTCATAAAACAGTCCTTCAAAACACGGAGTATGGCCTAGAAATTCAAGGTGTCGACAAACAAGAACGTTCGCAAAAAGCAATGGAATCTCTTAAACTAGTTGGCCTTGAAGGCTATGAAAATCAATATCCTGACCAGCTTAGTGGTGGGATGCAGCAACGTGTAGGATTAGCAAGAGCCCTCGCGAATGACCCGGATATTTTATTAATGGACGAAGCCTTCAGCGCATTGGATCCACTAATTCGTAAGGACATGCAGGATGAACTCATTGAATTACAAGGGCGAATGGAAAAGACAATCGTCTTTATCACACATGACCTTGATGAAGCATTGCGAATTGGAGACCGTATTGCCTTAATGAAAGACGGAAACATCGTCCAAATTGGAACCCCCGAGGAAATTCTTATGAATCCATCTAATGAATATGTAGAAAGATTTGTAGAGGATGTTGATTTATCCAAGGTGCTAACAGCTGGACATATCGTCAAACGTGCTGAGACGGTTCAGGTTGATAAAGGTGCTAGACTTGCTCTTAAAATTATGAAAGATAACGGTTTATCAACTGTTTACGTTGTTGACAAGCAGAATAAGCTTGTTGGTGCTGTTAGCGCTGTAGAAGCTTCAAAGGCAGTCGAACAAAGCCTGCCATTAGCAGATGTGATGGTAACAAATCTAAAAACCGTTGATACGAGTACATTACTTGTAGATTTATTTGACGATGTATCACAAGCTCAAATCCCGGTTGCAGTTGTTGATGAAGACAATCGTCTAAAGGGAATCGTGATACGCGGTGCGGTGATTGGCGCATTAGCAGGTAATGACACATATATAAATGACTTTGGGGCTGAGCAACTCCCTGCAAGTGATGAAAGGGAGGCACTATAATGGAAGGTTTATTACCTAAGCTGCCATTGGCTGATTGGATTGACAGTTTTATCGATTGGTTAGTAACAAATTTTGAATTCTTATTTGAAGGTATTGCAGCTGGACTAGAAGGGTTTGTAGAAGGTATCGTTGGGGGATTAGGATTTATTCCTTCAATTTTATTGGCACTTATTGTAGGTGCAGTAGCTTGGAAGATTTGTAATTGGAAAATTGCTTTATTTACGTTAATTGGACTATTTTTAATTGATAATTTGGGATACTGGGAAAATATGCTTGAAACAATTGCCTTAGTGTTAACCTCTGTAGGAATATCGGTCATTCTTGGTATACCTCTAGGAATATGGGCATCACAAAGTAAAACAGTCGGCAATATTGTCATACCAATTCTCGACTTTATGCAAACAATGCCTGCTTTCGTTTACTTACTACCAGCAATCTTTTTCTTTAATATCGGTGTTGTCCCAGGGGTAGTGGCATCTGTCATTTTCGCAATGCCGCCAACGATACGCTTAACGATACTAGGGATTACCCAAGTGCCAAAGGATTTAATTGAAGCAACAGAAGCTTTCGGATCTACAACAAAACAACGACTAGTCAAAGTACAAATTCCATTAGCTATGCCTACGATTATGGCGGGAATTAACCAAAGTATTATGCTTGCTCTATCTATGGTAGTTATTGCATCAATGGTTGGTGCACCAGGATTGGGTGCAGATGTATATCGAGCAGTTACACAGCTACAAACAGGAACTGGTTTTGAAGCTGGTTTAGCGATTGTCATAGTTGCAATCATCCTAGACCGGATTACACAAAATATTGGGAAAAAGAAACAAGGGGGAACAGTATAATGTTTAAAAAAGCATTAACAGCAACATTAACGATTGGAATAACATTAGGACTTGCAGCATGTGGCGGAGATTCAGAAAAAGCTGGTTCAACATCAGATTCAGTAGGCGAAAGTGTAGATTATGAGATTATTGGAATCGACCCAGGTGCAGGGATCATGAAAGCTACAGGTTCAGCACTTGAAGAATATGGTCTTGATGATTGGACATTGGTTGAAGGTTCTGGTGCAGCGATGACAGCAACACTTAAAAAAGCGTACAACAAGGAAGAACCAATTATCATTACAGGCTGGACTCCACATTGGAAGTTCACTGCTTTTGATTTAAAGTATCTTGAAGATCCAAAAGGTGTTTATGGCGGGGAAGAGAACATTCATAGCATTGCACGCCTTGGATTAAAAGACGATCTACCAGACGTTCATAAGTTGTTAGACCAATTCAATTGGACTGCAGATGATATGGGTAGTGTCATGGTAGATATTAATGAAGGAACAAAACCTGAAGAAGCAGCTGCAAAATGGGTAGAAGCCAATGCTGACAAAGTGGCTGAATGGACTGAGGGTGTAGACGAAGGTAATGGTGAAGAAGTCAAATTAGCGTATGTCGCATGGGATAGTGAAATCGCAAGTACAAATGTTGTGGCTAAAGTTTTAACTGATTTAGGCTATGAGGTAAAGATGAGTCAAGTGGAAGCAGGCCCAATGTGGACTGGTGTAGCGGACGGGTCTGTTGATGCACACGTCTCTGGTTGGTTACCTGTTACACATGCAGACTATGTAGAAAAATATGATGGTAAATTTGAAGACCTTGGATCAAATCTAGAAGGTACTAAAATCGGCTTAGTCGTACCAGCTTACATGGACATAGACTCAATCGAAGATTTAAAAGAATAACCATTCGAAAAGGTTCTTTTAACAGAAACTGTATACTCTATCGATGAGTGTACAGTTTTTTCTATACAGTAAAAAAATGGGTATAATGTCAATTATATTGTATTTTTTCCGAAATGAGGTACTGAATCATGAAACTGAATCCGTACACAAAAAGCTTTTTATATCAGAAAGTTTTATTCAATTTTTTACTGTTTGAATTCTCGGGCATTTGTTGGCGGGCAATGCACCAATGCAATTGTAGGTTTTATAATCGGGCTGCAGCACAAATACAACCGTATCCTTATGAAATTGGCCAAACCCTTTAAATCTATGTAAAGTTGTTTTTGATTTTTGGCCATGTCCAAGTCATTACCTTTAATCTAGCTATGGAGCACCAAGGCGTATCCTTCGTTGCAAGCATTATCCTTTGTTGGGATAATGCTTACAATGAGAGCTCCTTTGAAAGAAGATAGGCTTGAACTCGTGGTGATCATGCTCCTTAAAAAAGATCCAAGGTTTACAATATAATTCATAATATATTATGTTCAGACTAAAACAAAACATTGTTACTGTTTGGAAAAGGACCAATGACTATTGGTCGATATTGATCCAGCATTACGATCTGATTGGACTTGAATGCTTGATTTATTTTTATCGGGTCTCTCATGAAAAAGGCAATCGTCTTTATTTTTTTATCTATTCTTTCTTGCTGATATTAAATTTTCAATAAAGCTCTGGAATATTTGTCGATCTCTGAGACTTAAATCTTTCGGAAAAGCGGACCATTCTAAAAATTGAGCCTTTTGTATTTCTATATCATCAGGTTTTAAATCTCCGCTGAGTATGTCTTCGGTAACGAAGGCTAAATTAATAGGATAATATTCATCACCATTGGGTAGCTTGGTATAATAGTCCTTACCTGAAAAAACTCCAATTAGTTGAAGGGTACCGATAGTAATTCCCGTTTCTTCCAACAATTCGCGTCTGCAGGTCTCTTCAGCCGTTTCTCCTATTTCAATGAAACCGCCTGGCAATTTCCACTTATTATCAGACTGTACCATTAGAAAGCGGAAGTGCTGGTCTATAACCAAAACAGTGACCCCGGTAAGTATCAAAGGTCTTGTTCCAACGAGAGCACGTAAATCTTCGATGTATCCCATTTCATTTCTCCTTTCATAATCATTCTTTCTAAGGAACATTAAATGGATATTCCCCTTTTATACTAATATCACAATGGTATGGATTTGAAAGGGACATAAACATATATTTTACTGTATTTTCGAATTGTTAGGTGTGTGCCAGTCCAAATAGCAGCACTATGAGAAATAAACAACGTGAAATTAAGTAGCCTTTTTTCTTCGTTTAGCCTTCATTTTGGCTCCGTCGGTATGGACATAGTTTTTCCATTCGGAATAGAATTCCTTGTCTATGTCTTTGACCTGCTGCAAAAAGAGGTCAATTAGTCCAAGTTCGGATAATGTATTTAACAACCTTACCGGTATGGGTTTCCATTTATATACATTTGCATGATCGACGGTTTTCAAAATCTGCTGTTTTTCAACAAAAATGTGGCGAATGACACAGATATCTAAATTAGTAAAACCCAATCGTTTCATTTCTCTTTTCATAAAAACAATCTGCCTGGTAATCGATTCTGTTATCGTACCATGTTGCTGAAGATAATCCCGTAATGATGGACCATCGATATATTCCATGATGATATAGTTGTGGCCGGATAGGAAAAGCTTCGGCATGAAAGGTAATCCTTGCCCTTTTAACATCGCTTCTTTTTCCTGTTTTGCGACCTCAGGTTTTAAAAAAATTTTTACGCATCTGTCTTCTGACAGCTTGAATACTGCCCCTTGGCGCCCTTTTCCTATAAAAGGGTACGAAGTCGGATTATGGATTACCAGTTCTTTTTGTTCATTGCGGGTAACCGTAATAAAGTCGAAATCGCTCATGATGTTTTTCTCCTTTTCTATAAGAGTGTTCTGCAATTTAAGATGATTCATTATATGAAGACAAGGGAAGTTAGAAACGGCGTATAACCAGAGTTAGTTCAAATCCTTTTCATAAAATACACAAAGTCGTTAGCTAAAGCCATAATTCAATCTGAACAATATAAAGAATGTACATTAAAAAGGATTAAATGACCTCTATTAACCGGGCTTTAAACGGATAGCAGTCTAGAGTATTTACTTTTAAATATACTAAAAAGGTGAAATACAGGGCTGTTTTTAAAATTTCTTCGGATCAGTGCGAAAAAATTTACACAAAAACCAAAAATGTCTTGAGGGAGAGTGAAGCATTAAAACATAGAACCATACAAAAAAGGGTGACCCAAAAGTTATACTTTTGGGACACCCTCTTTTTCATTCAAAAAATATGCCCTTACTTCCTTCCAATTATTAACCCTCACATATCCGGTTTCATGGATATTATGCGGAGAGGTAAACAAAATTCCCTGCCCAATAAATCGTTTCAGATTCTTTGGGCTGTCGTCAATGAGATAATCTGCACGGATGATGCTCTTATTGCCGCAAAATACAAAATGAGTATCCGACAGAAACGGAAAGTGCTCTCTAAGCCATTCATATTTCGCCGTAAATGACGCAGGGTGTTTCATAGCCGCAGTTGCGATGAAGATTTCGTAATGCTTATCCAATTCCCGGATGACATCCTGGCTATCATCAATAACCCTTAAATCACGGAAAAATGTTGGATCATCCAAATAGGCCAAAATTTCTTTTGCGAAATGTGGGCGAAAGTTCCATAGCCTTGTTCCCTGCAAATCTGCGATGGACAAAGCCTCGTTAAAATTTTCATTATATAAATTCAGATGTTTAAAAAGAAAATCTGCGATTACTTCGTCCATATCAATTGCAATCCGTTTCAGAGCAATCGACCTCCATTGTTTATAGTTACGGTTATGATATGGGGATAAGGAATATAAAGAAACGGCGAATAACCAGAGCAAGTTCAAATACTTTACATAAAATATATAGATCTGTTGACCACGGTTCATAAAGTCAAACAACAATAATTCAAGGAGTTGAAGCAAAGTGAACGATTTTAAATCTATTCGTGTTATCACGGAAGGCGACAATAAAGTAGAAGTTGTTCATAATCCTACCTCATTTCCTCTACTTGGAAGGGGGAAGCAAGGGGCTGTTTTTAAAATTTCTTCGGATAAATGCGTTAAAATTTATGCAGATCCAGAGAAAACCTTGAAAGAGAGCAAAGCTTATAAAGATACACAGGGATCGCCAATTATTCCAAAACTTTATGAGGTTGGAAATAAATATATCGTTTTAGAGTATATTGACGGTCCTGATTTAGAACAATTTCTTGAAACAAAAGGGACAGTAACAGAAGATATTACAAAAAAAATCCTGTCTTTACTGGAAGAAATGAGGCGATTAAAATTTATCCGGGTGGATGCGAAGTTAAGCCACATTTTCATAACTAAGGACGGGGAATTTAAAGTAATAGATCATGCGAACTCATTTAAAATAAAAGAACGGCCTAACCGGCCTGAGACACTCATGAAAGGTCTAAAGAAATTAGGTTTATTATCGTCGTTTTTGGAACAGGTAAAAAAGTTGGATCCGCAATCCTATAAGCAATGGAAAGATTTCAATCCTATCGAAAAAAAAAGAAGTGGAAGAAAAGTGGAGGATTATAAATCTATTCGTGTTTCCAAGGAAGGCGACAATAAAGTAGAAGTAGTCCATAATCCAACCTCGTATCCGCTAATCGGATCGGGGAAGCAAGGGGCTGTTTTTAAAATTTCTTCTGATCGATGTGTAAAAATTTATGCAAAACCAAACAACGTCTGCAAAGAGAGTGAAGCTTATAAAGTTGCTCAGGGATCACCAATTATTCCAAAACTCTATGAGGTTGGAGAAAACTATATTGTTTTGGAGTACATTGAGGGTCTTACTTTAAAGGAATATCTTAAATCAAAAGATAACATAACAGAAGATATCACCCAAAAAATCCTATCCTTACTGCAAGAAATGAAGCGATTAAAATTTACCCGGTTAGATACAAATTTAAGTAATATCATCATAACTAAGGATGAGGTACTAAAAAAAATAGATAATGTGCACTCTTTTAAAAAGGACGATCGAGCCAACATGCCTGAGTCGCTTATGAGAGGTCTAAACCAATTAGGTTTATTATCGTCATTTTTGAAACAGGTCAAAAAGTTCGATCCGCAATCCTATCAGCAATGGAAGAAGTTCAATTCTTTAAAAAAGAAAGATGGGTAAAGTAGCCAAACCTTTGAACCTAGGATTTGAAAAAAGTGGAGAATTTTAAATCCATTCGTGTCATGTGAACTCATTTTAATTGGAAAACAGTCAAGCCGGCCCGTGAAGCGCTTGAAATGCTTGAAAAAATTAGGTTTATTATCGCAGTTTTTGGGACAGGTAACAAATAAACTCCCTGCTCACAGGGAGTTTTTGTTTTTTAGTGTCCCATGTATCCATTCACATATTTGTTGGGCTACCTTTATTGTATCGGTTTTAGAAGTATCAATAATCGGAATTAGCGGGTTATATTTATCAGCAATCTCAATAAGCCATTTTGCAAAGTCATTATTCCTTAAAAGCTTTTCTTCTGTCGTCCTTTTCCTTTTTTGCAATCGTATCTCTCGGGTTTTATCATCACAATGTAAAGCTAGGTAGTAAACGTGCTTAAAATATTTGAAGTCGATGCATCTTTCGATATCCTGCGGCCAAATGATTCCGCAAATGATGGTTTTTCGGCCGCTTTCAGCGATATTTCGTGCGACGCGCAGCCGAATATTCTGCAATTGGTGTTTGTCGAATTCCCAAGGTCGTCTTTCATAAAGTTAAAAACATCATCATAATCAAAAACTACATATTCCGGCATTAGTTTCCGCAGTTCCTCAATAACGGTTGTTTTTCCCGTACCTTTCGCACCTGTAACGACATATGAGGAAACTATAGTTATAGCAAATCTCCTTTGTTTATCAGATATTAATATGATATGAATAAAAGCCCTTAAGGTATATGTATGTGTCCCCTCTACCGTATTATTCTGGACCGATAGGGAATCGGGTATACAACTAGAGCATTTTCAACCCTTCTTCATATAATATATAACACACTCCCAAAAAGGAAATAAACTTACATTCAAGGAGTTGAAGAAAAGTGGAGAATTTTAAATCTATTAAAGTTGCTTCTCTTCGGAAAGGGGATAAAGTTGAAATTATTCATAATCCGACCTCATATCCGTTAATAGGCAGGGGAAATCAAGGCGCAGTTTTTAAAATTTCCTCCGATCAATGCGTAAAAATTTTCCCTAATCCCATGCACGCTGAGAGCGAAAGCGAAGCTTTAAAAGCAGCACAAGGATCGCCCATTGCTGCAAAGCTTTATGAGGTAGGAGACAACTATATCATTATGGAGTATATTGAGGGTCCTTCTTTACAGGAATATCTTAAATCAAAAGGAAAAATTACAGAAGATGTTACAAAAAAAATACTATTCTTGATAGAAGAAATGAAGCGGATAAAATTTACCCGGTTGGATTCAAGATTAAAGGAGATTATCGTAACCAAGCAAGGTGACCTTAAAATGGTAGACCTTGTGAGCCATTTTACAAAAAAGTACGAAATACCTCAGTTGCTCTTGGCGAATCTAAAAAAGTTGGGCTTATTATCGTCGTTTTTGGAACAAGTAAAAAAGTTCGATCCGCAATCCTATCAGCAATGGAAGGATTTCAATTCTTTAAAAAAGAAAGATTGGTAGAGTAGCCAAACCTTTGAACCAAGGAGTTGAAAAAAGTGGAGAATTTTAAATCCATTCGTGTTCTCAGAAAAGGGGATAATGAGGTAGAAATAGTTCATAATCCAACATCATTCCCGCTAATTGGAAAGGGGAAGCAAGGCGCCGTTTTTAAACTATCTTCGGATCAATGCGTAAAAGTTTACGCAAATCAAGTGAACGTCTTGAAAGAGAGCGAAGTTTTAAAGGCTGCACAGGAATCGGGGATTGTCCCAAACCTTTATGAGGTTGGGGAAAACTATATTATTATGGAATACATTGAGGGTTCTTCTATAAAGGAATATCTTGAATCAAAAGGCAATTTAACAGAAGATTTCACACGAAAAATCTTATCCTTACTACAAGAAATGAAGCGATTAAAATTTACTCGGTTAGACGTGAGGTTTGACCACCTCATCGTAACTAAGCAAGGTGAACTTAAAGTAATAGATCATGTGAACTCATTTTCATTGGAAAAACAGTCAAGCCGGCCCGTGAGGCTCTTGAAATGCTTGAAAAAATTAGGTTTATTATCACAGTTTTTGGAACATGTAAAAATATTCGATCCTCAATCCTATCTGGAATGGAGGGATTCGAAAAGAAAATAAACTCCCTGCTCACAGGGAGTTTTTGTTTTTTTAGTGTCCATGTATCCATTCACATATTTGTTGAGCTACCTTTATTGTATCGGTTTTAGAAGTATCAATAATCGGAATTGGCGGGTTATATTTATCAGCAATTTCAATAAGCCATTTTGCAAAGTCATTATTCCTTAGAAGCTTTTCTTCTGTCATCCTTTTCCTTTTTTGCAATCGTCTCTCTCGGGTTTTATCATCACAATGTAAAGCTAGGTAGTAAACGTGCTTAAAATAATTGAAGTCGATACATCTTTCGATATCCTGCGGCCTAATGATTCCGCAAATGATGGTTTTTCGGCCGCTTTCAGCGATATTTCGTGCGACGCGAAGCCAAATATTCTGCAATTGGTGTTTGTCGAATTTACCAAGGTCGTCTTTTATAAACGTAATAACATCATCATAATCAAAAACTACATATTCCGGCATTAGTTTCCGCAGTTCCTCAGTAACGGTTGTTTTTCCCGTACCTTTCGCACCTGTAACGATATATAAGGGCACTTTAGTCATAGCAATTCTCCTTTATTTATCAGATATTAATATGATATGAATTAAAGTCCCTTGAGGTATATGTATGTGTCCCCTCTACCGCATTATTCTGAGACCGATAGGGAATCGGGTATACGACTAGAGCATTTTCAATCCTTCTTCATATAATAATATAAAGTAATGAACACACTCCCAAAAAGGCAATAAACTTACATTCAAGGAGTTGAAGAAAAGTGGAGAATTTTAATTCTATTAAAGTTGCTTCTCTTCGGAAAGGGAATAAAGTAACCAAGCAAGGTGACCTTAAAATGGTAGACCTTGTGAGCCATTTTACAAAAAAGTATGAAATACCTCAGTTGCTCTTGGCGAATCTAATAAAGTTGGGCTTATTATCGTCGTTATTGGAACAGGTAAAAAAGATTGATCGCAATCTTATTTGGAAGGACGATTTTCAATGCTAACACCTGTTAAAAATATATTTATGTACCGCGAAAGTTATTTGCCCATAAGTGAAACGTTTATTTATGAGCAAATTCGTAATATGGCCCAATATTGCCCGCATGTTTTTTATCGTAAACTCTTAGATGAGTCTACTTTGTTCCCGTTTTCAAATCTTTATCCATATCAGGATCTTAAAACAACGATTGAGCATTTCCATAATCATGACATCAGATTGATTTATGCGAGGTTCGGCAGGGGCGGGGTACAAATGCTCCCATTGAAACAAGAGACGAATCTCCCAATGGTTACCTCGTTCCACGGTGCCGATGTGTCCAAACAGTTAGTAAAAAGGAAAGGTTACGCCGACAGTTTGCCAGAACTCTTCCAGAAAGGCGATATGTTTACAGTAGTTAGTGAGCACATGAGAACCAGGTTAATCACCCTCGGCTGCCCCTCTCATAAAATTACGGTGCTCAAATCGGGAATCGAGCTGGGCAAATTCCCCTTCCAACCAAAAATATCCGCTAATAAAGATGAGATTCGCCTCTTAAGTGTCGGCCGTTTAACTGAAAAGAAGGGAATGAACATCCTCATTAAAGCGTTTGCCCAAATTGCGGAAAAATATCCGAATTCAAAGCTGACGATTGTTGGGGAAGGCCAAGAAAGGAAAAAACTTGAGACATTAATCAAAAAAAATCAATTACATGATAGGGTAGAGTTATTAGGAAAAAGGAGCCATCCTGAAGTAAAGAAACATTTAATGGACTGCGATTTGTTCTGTATCGCTTCCCATACGGGGTCGGATGGAGACTTAGAAGGGATACCAAACGTGATTATGGAAGCCATGGCTTTGGGCAGGGTTGTTGTAAGCACCGAACACGCGGGAATCCCAGAGTTGGTTATCCACGGTGAAACGGGATATTTGGTTCCGGAAAAAGATGTCGTCGCGCTATCCGATATGCTTATCCATGCGATTGAACATCAGAGTGAATGGAGCCAACTGGCCGAGAATGGACGTAGGAAGGTTGAACAGGAACATGACATCCACAAACAAATCCAAAAGTTGGAACAGCTATTTACAAATCTTATCGATACCCCACAAAAGGATGATAAAATATGATCTCTTTTGTAGTTGGAAGAAATATGGGGCATCTAGGCAGATGCATTAGTATTTCGGAAAAATTACATCAACGGAATCTGCCGATACAAGTGTTTGCCTTTCAGGAATCACATGGTTATTTATTTGACAATCTGCAGAACCATATCCCTTTGAACCCCTATCGCCCCCGAAAATTTGTGGATGGAAAACAAACAGAATTATTAATACATGATTGGCGCTCCGAAGTGAGCACATTTCGCAATGAGGGAAAAGTCGATTTAAACACAAAAATTGTTACGCTCTATCACAGTGACTTTTTCTTGCATAGATTTGATTCAACTGAGATGCGGGAATATAAACAAAAGATCCAGAAAACTGCCAATCATTCCGATATCTTTTTGCACATGAATCTTTTCCCGCCTAAGCGGAACCCGAGATTGAACTGCATCTATATTCCTGTTCCATTAATCACTAGAGATATTAGCATGTCACCTGAGGAAGTTAAGTACAAACTAAAGCTTCAGGCTGACGATTCGTTTATTTTAGTTCAAATGGGAGGTGGAACTGGTCCGAGCCGTTATCGACAGATAGCGAAGTGGTATGAACAAATAAATCCTCTTGCAGGCCGCTTTCGATTTGTTGTTGCAGGGCAATTAAAGGAAGAAGATTTCCAATTTGATAAAAGGATCATAAAAGCCCCCATTTTTCCGAACGGTAAAAATCTTGTAAATGCGGCTAGTTTGGTCATAAGCAAACCGGGCATGGGTATTTTAGGAGACTGTATATCTACGGGAACCCCATTGCTTTTTCTCCCTGCTGATGATGCGGAACGCGAACAAAAAATAAGGATGCTTAGAAAAATATTAAATAGTGACATGGGAACGATTAAAGAACCTGAAGAAATAGTAACTAAGATTGAACAAGCTTTAGCAAAGAAAAGTGTATTTCAAGAAAAATTCAGTAAAATTCCTACCAATGGAGCTGAAGTAGCAAGTAAAATTATTGAAACGGCATATCGGATCCCGCTGTCGGAATTGCCGAAAAGACGTGAGGAACTCCTGCACTTGACTCCGTTTAGCTCCTATGGAAATAAGGGCTGATATGCTGAATTTATTCTTTGAAGCCAGCAAGAAGAGGGTGTCCCAAAAGTAAAACTTTTAGGGGCACCCATTTTTTGTGTATAGTTCTATGAAATTTTCTGTTGAAAAGTAAATTATGAACTTTTGTACATACATAAGAAAAAAAAAGCTTACTTCTCCCTTACTTCCTTCCATCTTCGGCGCGGCTTGTTATTGCATGCGTTCCGCCTTGAAAAGGTATATTGTTTTGAGGCAGTGTACCGAGACGTAACTCTTCTTCCAACAAAGCTTCTGCGTTGTCCTCGGGTTTATAACCGATCAGATCCTCCAGATAGCCGATATCGTAGTAGTTGGATGTGTTCGCCGAGGTTCCATACAGGCAGAGAAAATCGATAGACGGATCAGCCTCGATGCAGCAAACTGTCAGCTGGACCATATCCCGGCTGGAAATCCAGATGCGGGACGCTCGCTCAGTAAGAGGGAGGTCATCTCCAGAAAAGTTACCTATCCGAATATTAATCGAGGAGATGCCGTATTTATCGGCGTAATACCGTCCGAGCAGCTCAATATAGCATTTACTGAGCCCGTAAAAGCTGTCCGGCCGATAAGGGTCTTCCGCATTGACCCGCTCCCCGACTCTATAAAATCCGGTGACATGGTTTGAGCTGGCAAAGATGATGCGTTTCACCCCGTTCTTTCGTGCCGCTTCGTATAAATGATACGCACCGGTCACGTTAAGGGGCAGCACTTTTCCGAGAAAGTCCTCTTCGTCTTTCGCCCACGCAAAATGCAGTACCGTATGCACACCGACGGTCAATGCTTCAAGCCTGGCCGTGTCCGTTACGTCGAGCTGCACTACATTACGATCCTGGTCAGGCTCGATATCCACCCCCAAGATGTCGTAAGTCCCGTGTTTTTTCAGCCCCTTGTGCAGTCGGCGGCCAATTTTGCCGTTCGCTCCGGTGAGCAAAAGCTTCTTTTTCTTTTGCGTATAGTAATTGATTATACCGTCTATAACATTAAGCAAGTGATTTTTCTGATTTACAAGAAATTGGTAAAGGGCCTCTCTATCATGCGTAGATACCTGCCACTCTTCAGGAATGGATTTGATAACTTCATAGATCAATTTATTCGGTAAAGATTTAATTTTTTTCACAAAAGAATGTAATTCTTTCTGATCATTGAGAAGGGAGAAGATCCATTGGTAAGTTTCTTGATAAAACGGTTTATATTCCCGGTACTCACTAAGCGTTTGTGAAGACCAATTGTATTCCCCTGGAAAACATCTGCCATGACCAAGCATATGAACATAAAAGCTGCCCCCACTAAGACGCTCCAGAAGTAAATTGTTCACAGTCCGATCGAAATTATGCACCCATTGGTCGAATACTACCATCCAGGCAAGCATTTCGGGATTTTTTAATTCGCTCTTGGATGGAGGATTTTCAGATATATCGCCAAATACAAGACTGTTTTCGATAAATAAATAGCTAATATGGCATCCGGAACTAAAATTATATTTATCGGATTGTAATTCAGGAGTTTTCTTTATAAATTCCTCCGGTATATGAACTAGGTCGAAGGGGACAACGGGAAGTGAAAGGAGCTCTGCCAATTTACCGACCACATATTCATTAACTTTTTCTTTGGCCCTTTTTTCACTAGTGCCGTTCCATTTCACTACATATTTTTTTCCGTCGCTGAAAAGGATAACATGGGCGGTTCCTCCCTCTAATGTTTGTATAAATACAACCGGATCTATTCGCTGTCCCAAGGAGTCTTTGCCCTGTTTCATAGTCATTGACCTCCGTTTATATTCTGTATTAAGCCGTATTACCTTCCACTAAACTAAAATACTCTCAAAGAGATCTTCCATGAGATATTCTTCATATATTTATTAAATGCAAAACAATAAAATCTGAATGGACAACTTCATCAAAAATTTATACGAATAAAATAACACTTGCAGAAGGTTGTGTTCATTTAGCGTGGCTTCTTCCGATATCGTAGTAGTTGGATGTGTTCACCGAGGTTCCGAACAGGCAGAGAAAATCGATAGACGGATCAGCCTCAATGCAGCAAACTGTCAGCTGGACCATATCCCGGCTGGAAATCCAGAGCGGGACGTTCGCTCAGTAAGAGGGAGGTCATCTGCAGAAAAGTTACCTATCCGGGCGGCCAATTTTACCGTTCGCTCCGGTGAGCAAAAGTTTCTTTATTTATTGCATATAGTAATCGATCATACCGTCTATAACATTAAGCAAGTGATTTTTTTGATCTACGAGAAATTGGTAAAGGGCTTTTCTATCATGCGTAGATACCTGCCACTCTTTAGGAATGGATTTGATAACTTCATAGATCAATTTATTCGGCAAAGATTTAATTTTTTTCACAAAAGAATGTAATTCTTTCTGATCATCAAGAAGGGAGAAGATCCATTGGTAAGTTTCTTGATAAAACGGTTTATATTCCCGGTACTCACTAAGCGTTTGCGAAGACCAATTGTATTCCCCTGGAAAACATCTGCCATGATCAATCATATGAACATAAAAGCTGCCCTCACTAAGACGCTCTAGAAGTAAATTGTTCACAGTCCGATCGAAATTATGCACCCATTGATCGAATACCACCATCCAGGCAAGCATTTCGGGATTTTTTAATTCGCTCTTGGATGGAGGATTTTCAGATACATCGCCAAATACAAGACTGTTTTCGATAAATAAACAGCTAATATGGCATCCGGAACTAAAATTATATTTATCGGATTGTAATTCAGGAGTTTTCTTTATAAATTTTTTCGGCATATTAACAAGCTCAAAGGGAACAACTGGAAGTGAAAGGAGCTCCGCTAATTTACCCACCACATATTCATTAACTACTTCTCTGGCCCTTTTTTTTCTAGTACCATTCCACTTAACTACATATTTGTTTCCGTCGCTGAAAAGAATGACGTGTGCGGTTCCTCCCTCTAATGTTTGTATAAATGCAACCGGGTTTATTCGCTGTCCCAAGGAGTCTTTGCCTCGTTTCATAGTCATTGACCTCCGTTAATATTCTGTATTAAGCCGTATCACCTTCCACTAAATCAAATTATCCAATTCATTCACTTTGCATAAAACTTTTTCATTATCTATATGTATTAAATGAAACTTGAATCCGTGACAAAAAGCATTTTATATCAGATAGTTTTGATCATTCTCAACCTACCATTATTTGAGGAGGTTTCATACCAGATAACTATGTTTTTGAATTGCAGTTTTGGAAAATAGAGGAAAAAATCATGATATAAGAGCTGAATAATTTGGAAAAAAAGGAAATAGTTATTAAATTAGAGCTAAATATGATAGAACTTTTGGATAATATAGGGAAAAGCTAGTGTGAATGAGGGCGATGAAGAACATTTAAGTTAAAATTGAGCCCGAAGTGTCCTCCATAAGCGGTATGGAGGACATTCAAAACAAAAGTCACGACCAAAATGTCCTTCATCATAGTTCACCTCCAACCCGCATCGACAGCACAAGTAGCTCTAATTCCCCCGCAAAAATTCCAACACTGGCTCAAATGGCTGTTGATCTTTCGCATCAAAATAATGTGCAAAGGGACAGCCTTTTTCATTGATTCTCTCAATGATAGACTCTAACGGAAAATCTTCAATCGACAAATCCTCTGTGATCTCTTCCCAATAAAGCGGGGTGGCTACATATGCCCCATCATTTCCGCGCACTGAATAAGGAGCAACAATTGTTTTTCCCTCAGCATGCTGAACATAATCTACATATAGACGGTTGCCGCGGTTCTTTTTGAGTCGCTCTGTTGTAAAAAGATCGGGTTCCATCGTTGTTAAATAGTTTGCGATAAACTCTGTGAATTGGCGGGTGTCGTCATACGTAAACCGGTTTTCTGGAAGAGGAATATAAATCTGCAATCCTTTATTACCTGACGTTTTTACAAAGGATATCAATTTAAGACCATCAAACACATCTTTTAAAATCGTTGCCGCCTTTTTGGCTAATGGAAAAGCATCACGGGATGGAGGGTCCAAATCAAAAACTATCTCAGATGGTCCTTTTGAATAAATCGTTTGAAACGGGATATGAAACTCGAAGCTCAATTGATTCCCTAACCATGTCAGCGTTTTTAAATCATTGCAAACAATATATTCAATCCCTTCGGACATCGAGGTTTGGATAAAGTCAGGTGCATACTCTGGGCAATTTTTTTGGTAAAATTTTTCCCCATACATTCCATGGGGATAACGAATGACGGTTAATAAACGATCCTTTAAAAACGGGAGCATAAAAGGAGAAACTTCGACCAAATAGTAGATGTATTCAAGCTTTGTGATAGGTTTATCCTTCCATAGCGGTTTATCTGGATGAGTAATTTCGATTTCTTCAGGCAAAAGCGGGGCATTCCGGACGAGTTTTTCCCAGGTGCAATCCTGCCAGTCAACATCAAACCGAAATTTCGAAAAACTAGGCTGCCGAAGTTGCTCTTTATACAATTCCAAATAGAAAAGTTCTACACAAATCCCAGGCTCTACTCTAATAAACCCTGTTGTTTCTTCAATCGCATTTGCTTGAATGACCCTAAGAAGAGCCTGCCTTTCATCAGGAGAAAGACCATGTGAAAATAAGCCAATTTCATAAATTTGATTTTTTCTTTTAACACCAACATGAAAAAATGCATTCTTTTTGTCGTAGCCCAGAATAAAAAAGGCACCAACCTGCCAATTTTTAATTTTGTACCAGTTTGTTGTTCGTTTGCCTTCATCCCACGTACTGTCTCGCTTTTTCGCAATAATCCCTTCTGCGTTAGATTGAGTTGCATTTGCCCAAATTGAACTAAAATCTTCGTTATATGTAACTAATTGTAGGAGTTCTCGCTTTGATGGGTCAACATGAGGAAGTTTAACCTCAGCGAAAATTTTATATAATTCATCCTTCCGGTCTTGAAATTTACGATCCATGAGATTTTTGCCATCATGCACCAACAAATCAAAGATTACATAATGAGCGGGCTTAGCTGTAGATGCTTGTGCAATTTTAGCCTCACTCCTCAATCTGCCTCGTTGCTGAATGAGCTCAAAGTTCGCTTTGAATGGGGATTCCAAGATGCAAAGCTCTCCATCGAAAACAAGTGGAAGGTGCGGATCTATTACACCCGCAAGGTCTTCACATTGCTTAATAATTTCCGGAAATTGATCATTAAGAAGGTTTCCGTTCCTACTGATTAACTGGATACGATCTTTGTCCCAATGTAACATTGCTCGGAATCCATCATATTTAATTTCGTATACCCAATTGGGTCCTGTTGGGGCTTCAAAAATAAGGGTCGGAAGCATTGGTTTCAGCATCTTCTCACTCCTAAAAGAGCCCCATTCGTAATGGAGCTCATGTTCCTACTTTTTTGCGGGTCGTTCTTGTTTTTGGTTTTATCGATGTCGCCTTGTCTGTACCTGTGGGTGCCTCTTGTTTTGCTTTTGGTTTTGCTTTACCTTTTGGAGCTGCTGCTTTCTTAGGTGAAGCTGTTTCCTTTGATTTTGTCCGTTCAATACTTGCCTGTAAAGCACTCATAAGGTCTACAACATTTGTCCGAGGAGCTTCTTTCGAGGTTGTACCTTCATTATTATTAATTTTCGATTCAATAAGCTCCATGAGGGCGGTGCGGTATTCATCTTTATATTTTTCTGGTTGGAACTCCGTTGTTAACTGGTCAATTAGCATAATAGCGGTATCGAGCTCTTTTTCATTGATATCGACATTTTCAGGCACGCCAGGTACCTCGGCTACATTGCGGACCTCATCAGGATAATGGATTGTTTCCATCACAAGGCTGTTTTTATAGACTCGGATAATCGCCATTTGTTGCTTGGAGCGTATGGTAATTTCAGCAATTCCGATTTTCCCTGATTTTTGTAAGGCCTCACGAAGAAGTGCATATGCCTTGCTGCCATTTTCACCAGGTCCCATGAAATAAGAACGGCTAAAATAGATCGGATCAATTTCCTCAAGCTTTACAAAGTCAATGATTTCAACACTTTTATCCTCATGTTCATCCTTAAGTTCTTTTAATTCCTCATCATTTAAAATGACAAATTTACCTTTTACATATTCATAGCCCTTTACAATATCCTCATTTCCTATGTCTTTTTCGCAATTTGGACAGGTCTTTTCATATTGAATAGGTGTATTGCATTCTTTATGAAGATTTCGGAGTTTCACGTCTTTGTCCTCTGTAGCAGAAAAAAGCTTTATCGGAATATTTACTAGTCCAAAGCTGATGGAGCCTTTCCACATTGTATGCATATGTTTTCCATCTCTCCTTTTTGTGATTATTGTTTCCTTAAACTGGCTCAGGAATGATGGTAATATAAACCTGATGAAATTTACGAAAAAAAACTAAAAATGAAATCAACCCCCCAAAAAAGTAAACCGATGACGTAAACTGTAAATGAGTCAAACATTACAAACGGGGATTGAAATGTAACTGAAAAGAAACATATGTTACAATACCTGTCACGATTACAATGATTGTATGGTCTTTCGTATTAGGGCTTTTGTAATATTTTTCGAATAAGCCTATCAATGTGAAAAATTGTTATTGAATCTCGCTTTCAACTCTTGCTACTATTAACAGATAGTAAAGAGAATTGAGGTGAAACCAGTGCTGAGCTTATTATTTAAAATGGGGAAACGAAAAAGCACTCTGGAAGAAACCGTTATTGAGATTCAAAATGGAAATCAACAACTACAAAATAAACTAATTGAAGACTATAAACCCTTTATTGCAAAAAATGTGTCAGCCGTTTGTAAACGATATATAAGCGAATCGGATGATGAATTTAGTATCGGACTTATTGCGTTTAATGAGGCCTTGGAAAAATACTCAAGGGAAAAGGGGAGTTCCTTTTTATCCTTTAGTGAACTTCTTATTAAACGACGAGTGATTGACTACATCCGTAAAGAGGCGCGTGTAAGAAATATTAATTTTATCTCGAATGGTGAAACAGACGAGGAAGGGGCACAAACCAAAATTGAAGCTCACCTTTCTGCCGATGAATACCAAAGGAAAGTGGAGCAGGAACTAAGGAAAGAAGAAATTGTCCATTTTCATAAGGTATTGCAGGAATTCGGTCTGTCCTTTCAAGAGTTGCTTGAGATTTCACCAAAACACGCAGATGCCAGGTTAAATGCTATTTTGGTATCAAAGGCTGTTGTTGAAAATGAAGAGCTCAAACAGACGTTGTTTGATAAGAAACAGCTTCCAATTAAGCAGCTCGAATCGAAAGTTTCAGTCAGTCGTAAGACGATTGAGAGAAATCGAAAATACATTATTTCAATGGCCATCATTTTATCTGGTGACTATGTCTATTTAAAAGATTATCTAAAAGGGGTGCTCGAAAGTTGAAAAAGGGGATCGTTATGGATGTGAACGATGAATATATTACGATGCTTACCCCTGACGGTGAATTCGTAAAAGCTAAACACATGAAGGAAAGCTATGAAATTGGGGAGGAAATGACGTTCTTTCCGGTCAATGAACGAGTAATAAGTCATACCTCTAGGCAACGTTTCTTTCAGGTGAAAAAATGGCGTTATGCGCTTGCAAGCTCTTTAGTTGCAATTTTATTATTATCTTTATTTATACCTTTTTCATCGCGAAATGAAGTGTATGCCTACATGTCCATTGACATCAACCCAAGCTTTGAAGTGGGATTAGACGATAACCTTCGTGTCGTTAGTCTAGAAGCCTTAAATGATGAAGCAAAAAAACTATTGGAGTCTATACCTGATTGGAAAAATAGCTCCTTAGATTCCATTACAGAATCAATCATTCAGCACAGTAAAAATAAGGGCTATCTTGAAGATGGAAAGCAGGTCCTCATTACAACGGTTGTAGCAGAATCCCATGACAAAGAGATTGATCAGGAGCTTCAACAAGGAATCAAAGACATTAAAGAAGAATATGAAAAAGAACAGATTGCTGTTACTGCGATAACAAGTACGGTTGAAACAAGGAATGCTGCCAAGGAAAAGGGACTTTCTACAGGAAAATTGTTAATTAAAGAAAACAAGGTCCCAATACCTGTAGAGGAAAAGAAAACAGAGCCTGCTGAACAAGATACAAATAACAAACAGGAAACCGCTGACAGACAGAAAGAGTTGAACGAGTTTAAAAATACTCAAAAACAAAGGGCGGAAGAAGTTCAGGAAGAACTCAAAGAGAAAAAAGAACAGATAAGAGATAAAGTCAAAAACAATGTAGAAAATTCCAATATGCCAGAACATATTAAAGAGAAAAAGTTCGATAAAATGGATGAAAATTGGGAAAAGAAACAACGTAAGCAAGAAGAAAAAGAGCGGAAACAGGAAGAGAAGAGACAAGATAAAAATAACAACAACCGCGGAAACAATGGCAATAACGGAAATAACAATAATGGCAACAACCAAAAAGGAAACAATTAGTAAAGCCGAGGGGAAAACCTCGGCTTTTCTCCATCTTATGAAGTTTTTATTCTCCTTTTAATTGGGACTGAGCTTGAGCTACAAGGCGTTTCGTAATTTCGCCACCTACTGAACCATTTGAACGAGACGCTGTATCTGAACCAAGCTTAACACCAAATTCTTGGGCTATTTCAAATTTTATTTGATCTAAAGCCTGTTCAATCCCGGGAACAAGCAACTTATTGCTACTTCTAGCCATCTAAACCTCACTCCTTATCAATTATAGAACAACGTATAATTCGTTGTATCCTTAGTATAAGAAGATAATTAATTTCAATACTGGAAATGCATACTAAAAGAAAAGCGCAGGGCGCCTCAATTCCAGCTAAAGGCAGGCACGTCCTTGTGCCTAACGCTGGAATCCTTGCCATCCTGGCAGAGGCGACAAGCATAAGACGAAGCTGACAGAAGGTGCATTTTACCTTCCGAAGCGATTGGCTTATGAACTCGAGCCGATGGCGCCTGAAGCTAGACACGAAAGATTTGAAAAAAAGACTTTCAAAATGAGAATGATTTCTATAATATAAAGGAATAGATTTCACAATGAAGTTAGATGTTAGGGTGAAAGAAAATGTGGAAAAAAATAAATTTGTACATAAATGGGCTGTCACCACCTCAATTGATTTTTGCGTTCTATCTTTTGGCTGTAACAATTTCTGTTATTTTACTCAGCCTTCCTTTTGCCGTCAAAGAAGGGGTCCATGTAGCCTTCATTGATACGTTATTTACAGCTGCAAGTGCAGTTAGTGTTACAGGTTTAAGCGTTATATCAATTAAAGATACATATACAGTCCCGGGTATTTTTATCCTGATTTTCGTACTGCAGGTTGGCGGTATCGGAGTTATGACGATGGGAACCTTTATTTGGTTATTGTTTCGTCGGAAAATAGGCCTACGTGAAAGAAGATTAATCATGGTTGACCAAAATCAATCACAGCTATCAGGTTTGGTTAACCTTCTTAAACAAGTAATAATCATAATTGTTGGAATAGAGTTTTTCGGTAGTTTGATTTTAGGCCTCTATTTTATACAGTTTTTTGATACCTGGCAGGAAGCGTTTATTCATGGCATTTTTGCTGCTGTTAGTGCGACAACAAATGCTGGATTTGATATTACAGGTAATTCACTAGTGCCGTATGCAAATGATTATTTCGTTCAATTTATTACGATGATTTTAATCATTTTAGGTGCAATTGGTTTTCCTGTATTAGTCGAAATAAAAGATTTTCTTCTTCATAAAAAGGGAAGATACCGTTTTTCATTATTTACGAAATTGACAACTGTTACGTTTTTATCACTAGTTGTTTTTGGGACTTTCATTATTTTTTTATTGGAATTCAATCATTTCTTTAAAGGATTGGCTTGGCATGAAACCTTCTTCTATTCGTTGTTCCAGTCAGTAACAACAAGAAGTGCCGGCCTTGCAACAATGGATGTGAGCATGTTTTCAGAGCCTACTTTACTGTTTCTAGGGGCAATGATGTTTATTGGAGCATCACCTAGCTCTGTAGGTGGGGGAATTCGAACGACAACATTTGCAATTAATATTTTATTTTTATTTCATTTTGCAAGGGGAAATAAATCGATTAAAATCTTCAAGCGTGAGATTCATGAAGAAGATATTAAAAAATCATTGATTGTAACAATCTTTGCTTTTTTTACATGCTTTCTCTCTATTTTCATTTTAACTATTACAGAGAACTTTACGTTTACTGAAATTTTCTTTGAGGTTGCATCTGCGTTTGGAACATGTGGATTATCGATGGGGATTACTCCTGACTTAAGTAATTTTGGGAAGTTTCTTATTATGTTCCTCATGTTTATTGGAAGGGTTGGAATCCTGAACTTTATCTTTATAATTGGAAAGAAAGGGAAGGACGTCAATTACCACTATCCGAAAGAAAGACTCATAATTGGTTAATTAGAAATGCAGAAGCGCCATGAACAGCCCCGACAAGCGCTGGAACCCTGACGAGGAGGCTACTGCCGCCGCAGGAGGGGTGAAGCGACCTCAAGTGGCTTGGCGCTGGAGCAAGACAATGAAAAGAGCACCATGCCAGGTGCTCTTTTTTTAATCATTACCGTAACTTGTGTCCTTGGATGGATGCATGAAAGGGACCCCTTTAGGCTGATTTTTGCTTTCCAATAGTTCACGGTTTTCAGTTGTGTTCCAACCAATGTCATTTGTTGGATGGACCCACTCGTCACCGGCCATAATCTCAGGGTCAGTATCATCACTCCAATTATTAAGGGGAGAGTTTGGTGAATTATAAAGGCTATCCCCAATCACGACTCCATGTTCATTCACAAATGGCTCCTGCATTTTAATACCGGTCCCTTTAAAAGATGGAGCTGAAATTTGATGGGGCATTGTTTCATCTAAGATCGGTGATTCGATGTATTCCACCTGTTTTTTCTTTTTAGTCATCCATTTACACCTCACAATTCGGTTTAGTGTTAGTGTTTGCAATGATAAGCTAATTTATAAAGTGTTGTGCCTACGCAAATAACTGGTCGGGGACGCAAAAATATGAATTAAGACGCAAATATCTAGTAATGGAAGCAAAAATACGAGAACCGA
>NZ_JBALOV010000018.1:68320-100470 GCF_036965045.1 Bacillus sp. JJ1533
GACGCAAAAAAGCGAATCACGACGCAAATATCTTGGAATGGACGCAAATCAAGAAAACCACCCCAATTATTTGGCCTGCGACACAAATCAGCAGGTTCCCGATCAAGATAATGTGCGCCCGAACAGAGATTTTGCGGTTGAGGTGAATTTTACCATTTATGGACGTCGTACTCATGGTGAAAACTATGGATGTAAAGGGGGGTCACACATGAAACGGAAAGTGAAATTTGATGCTGCAAGAAAGAGTAATTTTACACCGAAAGAAAGCATGCCCGACACGGAATTTTCTGCAGAAGCAGATTATGAAAATCCAATGAAGGGTGCAAATCGTAATTCAAAAAAAGGAAACAGTACTGGGGAATAAAAAAAGAGTCAGCGTGTGCTGACTCTGTCTTATGAAATTTTTCGTGAAAATACCTTTGCTTGTCGTACTGTAGGGTCAAAATAAACAAGTAAATACGTATCACGAAGTTTTACTTCACCTGTTTGTTTATAAGTCTCAAGATCAAATGGGATTTTTTCAACAACAGTATGTTTGTACAAATCTTTTTCCTGAAGCTGTAAACTCTTAAACTCCTCACCCAAAGTATCTGGATTCTCCACAATCTCCTGATAAAAGGTTGCACGCTCTTGCTTACTCACGATGTCCTCCCACCATGGTTTACGTGGTTTGTATTTTTGATTTCGTAAATAGTCATACTTCATGATTGCTTCAACAATTGGCAGCTGATCGATTTTCGTGTCTTGAAGAAAATCATAAAGGCGTTTGAATAGATCCTCTAGCTGATGACCAATCCGCGACCAACCACGTTCATCCCAATACGTCCCAAACTCTTGAAAGAAATCAAATGGCGTTTCAAAGCTACGGGTAACCAAATACTCCACTGTTTCATTCATCCTGTGGTCATTCCAATACTTTTCAAGCACGTCCTCAACTTGTTTTATCCGCGTAATATCATCAAAACTCAAGATATTGTTTCCAAGAATCTCATATGGCGAATGATCCATATATTTATAGTCATGTTCAGCAGCCCGAATCCGTACCCCTGTCCCTCGAAGCATTTTTAAAAAGCCAAGCTGTAATTCCTCAGGTCGCATTTCAAAAACATCGTTAAAGGTTTTACGGAAGGAATGATAATCCTCTTCAGGAAGACCGGCAATCAAGTCTAGATGCTGATCGATTTTTCCGCCTTCTTTTACCATCATGACCGTACGCTGAAGCTTTGCGAAATTTTGCTTGCGCTGTACCAATTCGTTTGTGAGGTCATTTGTTGATTGAACACCAATCTCAAAGCGGAACAATCCAGCTGGTGCGTTTTTATTTAAAAAGTCGATGACTTCAGGTCGCATGATGTCTGCGGTAATTTCAAACTGGAAGACTGTACCTGGTCGATGCTCATCAATTAAAAATTGAAACATCTCCATTGCATAGCTTCGGCTGATATTGAAGGTGCGATCCACGAATTTAATGGTTTTTGCACCATGATCCATTAAGAAGCGAATATCGTCTTTGATTTTTTCACGATCAAAATAGCGAACTCCAACCTCGATAGAGGATAAGCAAAACTGACAATTAAACGGACAACCACGGCTTGTCTCAATATAGGTGACACGCTTTGACAAATGAGGCAGATCCTCTTCAAATCGAAATGGGGATGGTAATTCTTTAAGGTTCAATTTATTACGCTGAGGATTGATCTTCAGTCTTTCCTCTTTCCGGAAGCAGACACCACTTATTTCATCAGTACTTTCCCCATCACGAATAGCCGTAAGTAAATCCTTAAACGTTTCTTCACCCTCACCCATGACAATGTAATCAACCTCAGGTATACGTTCTAGCCATTCATGCACATCATAGGTTACCTCAGGACCACCAAGGATGATGACAAGCTCTGGATTTATTTTTTTGAGCATCTTTATAACTTTAATCGTTTCTTCAATATTCCAAATGTAACAGCTGAAGCCAATTACATCAGGCTTTTTTCGGTACAAATCAGTCACGATGTTCATTGCGGGATCTTTAATGGTGTATTCAGCTAGTTTTACATCAAATTCTGGTGCGGCATATGCCTTTAAATACCGAATCGACAGACTTGTATGGATATATTTTGCGTTTAATGTACTTATTACAATGTTCATTCTCTTGCTCCTTATTCATGATTAACCTATATATTTTACCACAGGTGGATAGTTGCACCAAATAACGTAATTTCACGGCAAATTAACAGAATTTATTTCAAAATCCGACAATTTACACTATAATAGGGATTGTGAAAACGATTTATTATCGATACATGTGTAAATAGAGAGAGTTAGGCAAAGGGGGCAGAAATTTGAAGGGGTCAAAAAGGAACAGAGGGGAACAAACGGTACACAAAAAGTCACCATCAAAACTAACATCATGGTGGCATAATTTGAAGATTGGCTATAAATATGGAGTGGCATTTACTTTTACGATTTTCCTATTCTGTATTTCAGCATTCATCATATTTATTCAACTCTTTACGATTAGCAATGAAATGAAAGAAGTGAAAAAAAGCGGTGAACAGTCCATCCTTATTACCGAAATGGCCAGCGTGTTTAACCAATTAGGTAGTGAAATTAGCATTTACATACAAGATAGTAATGGAAAGCATGTGGCTGCCTTTCAAGATTTAAGCAAAGAGTATGACAAGCTTTCAGAGGATGTAAAACCAGCAATGACAACATTTGAACTCCAGCAACTTTATAATAAAGTAGGTGAAAATAAACAACAATTGACCACTTTATTTGATGAAAAAGTATTCCCGGCTGTCATTGCTGCCAATAAACTGAGCTCAATTGAAGCAAATCAGGAAGCCGATAAAATAATTAAAGATACTGTTAGACAATTGGATCAAATAAGGGCGATTATGAAAGGTAGTACAGAACGTGCCGTTTCATCTGCCAATTCGAATGTATCGGGAACGATTGTCGTATTGCTGATCTCAATTGTGGTATCCACTATCATAGCCATATTAAGCCTAGTCATCATCGGTCGTAATATTGGTAAACAGCTAAAAAAATTGGTTATCGTCTCAAATCGTATTGCAGATGGGAATCTAACGGTCGATGAGATACAAGTTAAAGGGCAGGATGAAATCGGGCTGTTGAGCCAATCATTAAATGTTATGAATCACAGTCTTCGTTCAATGATTCATGAAATTTCAAATGTCTCTACCCAAGTGACATCAAAGAGTTCTGAATTAATGATTTCATCAAGCGAAGTAAAGGCAGCTAGCCAGCAAATTGCTTCGACTGTCCAGGAGCTATCAACAGGGGCTGAGGAACAAGCACATTCCTCAACCCAATTAGCAAAAATGATGGAGGAATACACTGGAAAAATACAAACAGCTAACCAAAATGGAAGTCAAATCAATGAGTCATCAAAAAATGTGTTAGAGATGACGAAAAAAGGTTATGAATACATGACCACTTCAACAGAGCAAATGAATAAAATTAACAGTATCATGGAGTATTCCGTGGAAAAGGTAAAAGGGCTCGATGAACAAACGAAGCAAATCTCTACTCTAGTTAAAGTCATCCGAGACATTGCCGATCAAACCAATCTGTTAGCTCTGAATGCTGCAATTGAGGCGGCACGTGCGGGGGAACATGGAAGAGGTTTCGCCGTTGTTGCAGATGAAGTTCGAAAGCTAGCTGAGCAAGTATCTCATTCGGTTAAAGACATCACTGAAATTGTAAATAGCATTCAAAAAGAATCTAATTCTGTTGCTGGTGTCTTGCAAGATGGGTATAGCCAAGTAGAGGCAGGGGCAAAGCAAATTCAAGTGACAGGTCAAACGTTTGAGGCTATTCACGCTGCAGTTACCGACATGGTTGAACGAATCAGGAGCATTTCCGAAAACCTTCATACTATCGCAAACAATACTGTTGAGATGAATATGTCTATCGATAATATTGCAGCCGTTTCCGAGCAATCTGCAGCAGGTATTGAGCAAACTTCTGCTTCCATCCAACAAACAAATAGTTCGATGGAAACCATCTCTGACCATTCCGAACTATTGTCAGATTTAGCAAGCAGATTGAACATCATGATTAGTAAATTCAAACTTTAAATGAACGTGCCAGTTCCCATGATAGGTGCTGGCTCTATTTTTTCCTTAAAAATATACCAAAATGGGATAAGGTTTTGTAAAATAAATGTAAGAGAAGGGAGCGTTGCTCAATGTATAAATATTGTGAAATGCAAACGGATATTTTTGGAACAATTTATATCCTTGCGGGGGAAACAGAATTACTTGATCTCTCATTATCTGATGACGACTGGGCAGAGGCTAATAAAAAATACGATGCAACATATTCACCAGATGATGTGGTTCTTGTTACGATCAAAAGTGAGTTAGAAGAATATTTTAAAGGGGAACGCAAAACTTTCAGCTTTCCAATTAAGTTTAGTGGAACAGTGTTTCAAGAACAAGTATGGAATGAACTATTAAACATTCCTTACGGAGAAACTCGTTGTTATGCAGATATTGCTAATGCGATTGACAACCCGAAGGCCGTTCGGGCAGTTGGACAAGCCAATCGGAAAAATCCAATTCCAATTGTTGTTCCATGTCACCGCGTGATTGGAAAGGACAAATCACTTACTGGATACACAGGCACACGAACGGACTTAAAAGAAAAGTTGTTGGAATTGGAAGGGGTACTTTGACAAGATATTGAAGCTAACGTGATTTATGACTAAATCAGAAAAAAATCCGGTGTGCTCGACACTGGATTTTTTCGTTTTTATACCTTAGCTACTCAATCTACATAGTGAAAACAAGATTTTCTGTAATTTTACAAAAGTCGGCATTTTGTCAATAAATGATTCAATGATAAAAGTGAGGGCGTCGATCTTGGAAAATTGGAATTTGATTTCTGACTTCTTGTACTTTGCTAAGATCAATTTCCCCAATTAGGATTGTGCTTTCAGTACCTGCTTCGGCGATAATCTTCCCCCATGGATCAATAATCATGGAATGACCACCAAACACATTATCAGGATTACTTCCCACACTGTTACAAGCAACCACATAGCATTGGTTTTCAATGGCACGACTTAGAAGTAGAGTGCGCCAATGCTCTAAGCGGGGAAGTGGCCATTCTGCTACCACAAATAGAATTTCTGCGCCACTTGTTGTATGTGCGCGAATCCATTCTGGGAAGCGAATGTCGTAGCATATGACACCGGCGGCCGGTATATTTTCAATCGTGAAATCTCCTTTTGCATTGCCTGCCTGTAAATACAAATGTTCATCCATGAGTTGGAAGAGATGAAGCTTACTATACTCACTAATTATTTCTCCTTCTCGATTAAAGACAAACATCGTATTTGTTACACCTTGCACAGTCTTTTTAGTAATTGAACCTGCTACTATATTTACAGAGTACTGTTTTGCTAAGTCTATGATAAATGCTTTCGTTTCGGAACCATTCTCATCGGCAATTTCATCTAGTCTCGTTAAGTCATATCCGGTTGTCCAGAGTTCTGGCAGGACGATAATATCCGGTTTTTCATGAGTCATTGTTTTTTCGATTTCTTTAGAAATGTGGTCGAAATTTTCTTGCGGTTTTCCGTATTGGATATCATACTGTATACAGGCAATTTTTAAGTTCATTTGAGGCCCTCCTGGTATATGTTGCTTTACAACTAACATATATGATAATAGACTCGTATTTCAAGTATTTTGAAGAAGGTGCAGATATGAAAAATTTTGAACAGTCTGAAGTTCTGCGGCGTTTACCGAAACAGTTTTTCGCTTCACTTGTTACAAATGTAAACAATGTTGTTGCCAAGGGGCATGACGTCATAAATTTGGGTCAGGGAAATCCGGATCAGCCAACGCCTCAACATATTGTAGAAGCCTTAAAACAGGCAGCAGATCAGCCGAAATTTCATAAATATTCTCCGTTTCGGGGGCATTCTTTCTTAAAGAAAGCAGCAGCTGAATTTTATCAACGTGAATATGGTGTTGAACTTGACCCAGAAACAGAGGTCGCAGTGTTATTTGGCGGGAAAGCAGGGTTAGTTGAAATTCCACAATGCCTTTTAAATCCAGGTGATATTGCTTTGGTTCCGGATCCTGGTTACCCGGATTATTGGTCAGGTGTCGAACTTGCTCGGGCGAAAATGGCGTATATGCCACTGAAAGAGGAAAATGCGTTTTTACCTGACTACTCATCAATTGAGTCGGAAAAGCTTGAAAAAGCAAAGGTAATGTTTTTAAATTATCCAAATAACCCAACTGGGGCAGTGGCAACAAAAGAATTCTTTGATGAAACAATCACCTTTGCAAAAGAACATGATATTTGTGTTGTACACGATTTTGCATATGGAGCAATCGGATTTGAAGGAAAAAAACCAATCAGTTTCTTACAATTGGATGGTGCAAAGGATACTGGTATTGAAATTTATACACTCTCAAAGACGTATAACATGGCAGGATGGAGAGTTGGTTTTGCGGTAGGAAATCCGAGCGTAATTGAAGCCCTAAATCTCCTTCAAGACCATATGTATGTCAGCTTGTTTAGTCCGATCCAAGCTGCGGCTGCAGCAGCTCTATCTGAATCACAGAGCTGTGTAGAGGAATTAGTGGGAATCTATGAATCAAGACGTAACGTATTCTTTGGTGCTCTTCAAGAGATTGGGTGGGATGTAAAAGCCCCTGCAGGCTCCTTTTTCGCATGGCTACCAGTGCCAGAAGGCTACACATCTGTAAGCTTTGCAGATCTTTTACTTGAAAAAGCTCATGTTGCGGTCGCATCAGGAATTGGCTTCGGAGAATATGGTGACCGCTATGTCCGAGTTGGCCTATTAACGGACGAGGACAGACTAGTTGAAGCAGCATACCGCATCAAAAAATTGAATGTGTTCAAAAAGAATTTTTGAGTCTAAATATTAAGAATATTCTTTACATAAGAAATTAAATATGTTACATTTTTGTTCATTAGAATACTCTCTTTTTATTACATATAATAAAGATATAAAGGAGTTTTTTCAAAAAACTGTAGGAGTGGAGAAAATGAAAATTCGCTATAATTTCGTCCCAAAACAAGATGTGAAATTTTGTGATGACCAATTTACGGTTCAACAAGCCCTTCAATTTTTAAATGAAACTGGATATCGTTCAGTACCCGTGTTATCAAAAAACGGTACTGCATTTGATGGGTTAATTTATAAAGTTGATATTTTGGAATACTTATATGAAAAAAATGGAGATGCAAATGCGAATATTTCTACACTAGTTGAAAGTAAAGATGCTTTCGTTTATGAGGAAGATTCCTTTTTCAAAACGTTTTTAACGATTCGTCGTTTACCGTTTATAGCGGTTTTGAATGCTGAACAAGAGTTTCAGGGCATTATCACACATGCCAATGTAATGGACGTTCTTGAGGATTCTTTTGGAATGAAAACAGGAGGATACACGTTAACTATCGCAACGATTGAACATAGAGGAGCAATTAAAGAACTTGTTTCTCTGATTCAGGATATTAATATAGACGGTATGCTTACGTTAGATAATGGTGAAAAATATCTCCGCCGGATTATTTTAAATCTTCCTGGTTCACTAGGGGAGGAAAAGATTCAAAGGATTAAACGGAAACTAGAAGAAAAGGAATTCCGCGTCACACATATCGACCGAATTAAATAAGTGAAAGTTTAAGCCTATAGGTGTAATACTTATAGGTTTTTTTGTTACAAAAATGATGTCGATTTCTGTATATTTGGAATGTCGAAAAAGCATGAAATACATGATGGAAGCGATTTCGTACACAATTTTGTAAAATTTTTAAAGAAAAAAATGTCTATTTTTGCGAATCTATTTACATAAATAGTAGATTTTGTAATAATTCATAGAGTAACAACTGTAAGCATGCACCAAAAGTAGTAATGGTTAGCATACGATAGTTGTATGCAACGTTAGAATCTTCTAACGAGTGAATAAAGGAGTGGAAGTTTTGGAAACCAGACGTGTAGATTACAAACAGATACTATTAGAGGAAATTGATAGAAAAAGAGAAGAAATGATCACCATCGCTAATAGTACGGGGTTTACAAGTAATGAAACAATTGAATGCAGTCAAGAACTTGATGAACTTATAAATATCTATCAACGAGCAGAAGCAGCAGAACGAAACCATTCACTTTTTCGTCAGTTTTTAAAAAGAGTTATGTTATTTTTCGCACTTCAAAAAGTCAGCTACAAATCTTAAATATAAACGGACGTCACAAACAATTCATCTAGGTGGGTTGTTTATTTTTTTTGAATGAAAAAAAGGACACCGGGGTGCGTCCTTCTTACTCAAGCTTGATTCCATTCATTTACTTTTTGGTCAGTTGGCAATAAAAAGGCTAAGACCCCGAGCAACGGTAGGAATCCCATCATGATGATGGTCGGTGTCAATCCGATGGCATCAATGATGGAACCAATTGCTACACCACCGATCGCGCCCATACCAAAGGCGAGACCAACGATTAACCCTGACATCATCCCAATTTTACCCGGCATTAATTCCTGTGCATATACAACTGTAACAGAGAAACTGGACAATAGAATGAAACCAATTACTGTCACGAGTCCAATCGCAACATGTGGGCCAACAAACGGCAAGACTAGTGCTAACGGCGATGTCCCCAATAGTGAAACGATAATCACGTTGCGTTTTCCAAACCTATCAGCCAGTGGCCCTCCAAAGAAGGTTCCAAGAGCACCGGTAGCTAAGAATAGGAAAATATAAATCTGTGCTTGCGAAATGCTATATCCATATTTTTCGATGACATAGAACGAGTAGAAATTTGTGATACTCGACATATACCATGTCCGTGCAAATACGAATAAAACAAGTACAACTAATGCTAGTTTAATAGCTTTCATGTTTCGTGGTACGACTGAAACAGCTTTTTTCACTTTCTTTTGAATTTCAATTGTTTTAAGAGTTCGAGCATACCATCTTGCGATATACACAAGTAAACCAACGGCAAGTGCCGCAACGAGTGAAAACCAAATTGCACCAAATTGTCCTAGTGGAACAAGGATTAGAGCGGTAATAACAGGCGCAAGGGCTTGGCCTGAGTTGCCACCAACCTGATAAATGGATTGTGCCAATCCACGTCGATTGCCGGCTGCCATGTAAGCAACGCGGGAGCCCTCAGGATGGAAAACGGCTGAACCAATCCCAATGAAGAGGACTGACAGTATAATCGTGGTAAAGTTAGGTGCAAATGCCAATCCAATGACCCCGAAAAAGGTGGAGGTTAAACCGATTGGTAAAGCAAATGGCATTGGTTTTTTATCGGTATACCACCCAACCACAGGTTGGGCAACAGATGATACAATCTGCAATGCGAAGGAAATTAATCCAAGCTGTGTAAACGATAATCCCATGGAACGTTCTAATATCGGAAACATAGCCGGGATGATAGCCTGGATAGAGTCATTAAGCATATGACAAAATCCGATGATCATTAAAATGCCATAAAGCGTTTTATTCGCATCTGCTTCCGGACGAGTAGCCTGTGTTTTTGCTGCAAGCATTTTCTATTTTCCCCTTTGTTGACTTCCAATTTAAGTAATGATAATCCTTTCCTCTATGAAAAACCTTTTTTCCCTTTTTGTAAAGTGAAAATTCAAAAATGGTCTAGGAAATACAGACAAAATACCACACCTCTTTATTTTCGAGTATCGCTTTACCTTGTTTGAAATTTCTGATAAATTTAATGATAAGGTAGTATTTGCGAAGTGAGGAGGAGGCATAAGATGAAATACAGAAGATTAGGTCGTTCAGGACTAAAAGTAAGTGAAATCAGTTTAGGAAGCTGGTTAACTTTCGGTAAAACCGTAGACGAAAAAATGGCAGCAAAAACTGTTCATAAAGCATATGAACTTGGAATAAATTTTTTTGATTCAGCCAATGTGTATGAGCGTGGAGAAGCAGAGCGAATTTTGGCCAGTGCGTTAAAGGAGTACCCGAGGGAATCCTATTGTATAACAACAAAGGCATTTGGAGCAATGGGAGATGGACCGAACGATAGGGGCTTATCCAGAAAGCATGTCATTGAGCAAGTGCATGCCAGTTTAAAACGCATGGATTTAGATTATGTGGATGTGTTTTATTGTCATCGCTATGACGAGGATACCCCATTGGATGAGACATTACGTGCTATTGACGATTTGGTTCGGCAGGGAAAAATTCTTTATGTAGGTGTAAGTGAGTGGACTGCAGCACAAATTCAGGAAGCAATCGCGATTGCAGATAAATATTTATTAGATCGGATCATCGTCAACCAGCCTGAATACAATATGCTTCATCGTGATATCGAGGATGAAATCATTCCTGTTTGTGAAAAGAATGGGATTTCACAGGTAGTTTATTCTCCGCTAGCACAAGGTGTATTAACGGGGAAGTATAGAGGCGGCTCCATTCCTAGTGGAAGTAGAGGGGCAAACTCCCAAGTGAATTCATGGGTAAAGAACATCATTGACGGAATCGTATCAACAAAGCTAGACCGTCTTGAAGAATTTGCAAATGAGTTAGGGGTTACCCTACCTGAATTAGCCCTTTCTTGGATATTAAGACAGCATAATATTGCAAGCACGCTTGTCGGTGCAACCAATCCAGAACAAATCGAAGCAAATGCCAAAGGCTCTGACCTTGTCCTTGGATTTGAAGAGATTAAGAGAATAGAAGCCATTTTGACCGTGTAAAACCTAAAGGAACAATTAGAAGTCCTAAAGTAGTAAAGAAGAAAAGAAACACACTATTTTTTCGATGATTTTTGTTTATACTACAGAAAGTTCCCCTGGTTGATTGGAGAGGAAGGTACGAGATCCTCGAAAATGTAAACATTTTCTTCGTGCGTTGTAGTTTCGAGGAAGCTTATTCAACGTCCTGCGGGAAAAGCGTGGCCAGGGGAGACCCCGCAGGAGCTACTAATGTTCGAAGCCTAAAATCGCCACGTCCTGTGGAACGGCTTCGTGACCTACATCGTGTAGGCCTGAGGAGGCTCCCGGACCGCCCGCGGAAAGCGAGTACCTCCTCGAAAATGAATTCTCAATTTCTTCGTGCGATGCAAACTCAAGGGAGAATTTGCAAAATGCAGCGGAAATCAACACCACGTCTTAAAAGAACATAAAATATAAAGAACTAGGGACTGTCCTAAAAAGTAACTTACAGTAACTTTTTAGCAGTCCTTTTTTGTGTGGAAAAAGATTACTCCTTGCCGAAAAAATATTGACCAAACAACACTTATTGTATAGGGTTAATACGAAGATAAGGAGGAAAAAACTGTGAATTGGAATGAAGTATATCAAACAGCCAAAGAATGGACATATGAAGCGGGAGAAATCCTTCGGAATGCCACGAAGGAAAGTGTAAATGTAGAATACAAAACTTCTGCTGCAGATTTAGTGACGAACAAGGATAAAGAAATTGAACAATTCTTTATTGACCACATCATGACAGAATACCCAACCCATTTCATTTTAGGAGAAGAAGGACTTGCGAAAGAACAGCAATACAATCCTGAAAGTGAAATTGTCTGGATTGTTGACCCAATTGATGGAACAACTAATTTCGTTCATCAAAAAAGCAATTTTGCTATTTCAATTGGAATATATGAAAAGGGTCAACCACGGATTGGTATCGTGTACGACCCAATTGCAGACGAAATGTTCCATGCGATTGCAGGGCAAGGAGCCTATCTTAACGAAAAGCCATTACCAAAATTAATCGACAAAGAATTAGAGGAAGCAAACATTAGTATTTGCCAATATTGGTTAGTTCCAAATGAAAAGGTAGATCATACGATTTTTACTAAAGTGATTCAAAAAGCAAGAGGTACAAGATATCTTGGCTCAGCTGCTCTTGAAATTGTCTATGTGGCTTGTGGACGATTGGATACCTATTTGGACTTTCGTTTATCGCCATGGGATATTGCGGGAGGTATGGTCATCTTAGAAGAAGTTGGTGGTGTCATGAGAACGTTAGAAAATCAGACCTTCTCGGTATTTTCGCCACACATAACATTATTTTCAAATAATAATGTGTTAAAAGAGATTTTTGATACCATAAACCGTGAAAATAGATAAATCGCGGGTTTTTGTAATGAGATTGTTATTTAATTGTAAAAAATTCTAAATATATGTCGAAATTCGTAATATTTTAATATATAATGAATGTTGTTTACCATTACATCCGATTAGGGGGAAAGAATATGAAAAAGTTTTTAGCTTTGCTAATGGCAATTGGTATGCTTTTTGTAATCGCAGCTTGTGGTTCTGATGACAAGAAGAGCGATGACAATGCAAAAGGCGGAGACGAAGGCAAGACAGAGGAAGTGACTGAATTAACAATGGGATTCATTCCTTCTCAAGAAGCTGATACAATTGCAGACAATGTAAAACCACTAGAAGAATACTTAACTGAACAACTTGGTGTTCCTGTTAAAGCAGAAGTTATGATTGACTTCGTTGGTCTTGTTGAAGGAATGAGAACTGGGAAAGTTGACATTGGCTTCACAAACCCATTTGGTTATGTACAAGCTAAAGAACGTGCGAATGTAGATGTGTTAGTAAAAGCGATTCGTCATGGATCAGATACATACAAAGCACAATACGTGGCTGCTACAGATTCAAAGTTAACTTCTGTTGATGATATTGTTGCGACTGAGGGCTTAACTTGGGCATATGGTGACCCACTTTCAACTTCTGGATTCTTATTCCCAGCTTCTCAATTAATGGAAATGGGTGTTGAGAATCTTGATACTTTCTACAAGCAAGTTGCTGTAGGTGGTCATGACAACGCTGCTCTTGCAGTATTAGATGGATCTGCTGATTTCGCGACAACTTTCACAGATGTTCGTGACAACTTAGAAAAAGATATTCCGGATGTAAAAGAAAAACTAAAAATAATTGGTTACACAGAAGCTATTCCAAATGATGGAGTTTCAGTTCGTAGTGACCTTCCTGAAGATATGAAAGCGAAAATTAAAGAAGCATTTATGTCAATCAATGATAAGCCTGAAGTGTTAAAAGTTATGAATGAAGTATACACATGGGATGGAATTTCGGAAGCAACAGACGAAGAATTTGATGTTGTTCGTGAGGTTTACGAGAAATTTAAAGACCAATTAGGAGAGTAAGAAGGCTCTATTGGTATCACCTAATAAAAAGTATAAGAGAGAGGAGACATCTTCTCTCTTTTTTTAAGAGAATTTTTACTAATCCAGTACAATTTAAATATCATTTAACATTTTTTAGGATGAATGCGATAAGATTTTTGCTGATTCTAATGAATGTAAAGGAGCAAGGTAATGATTGAATTTAAGAATGTTTCTTTAACTTATCCAAATGGACATCAAGGGTTAAAAAATATTAATGTAACCATTAATCCTGGTGAATTTGTGGTTGTAGTTGGTTTATCTGGCGCTGGAAAGTCCACTTTTATCAGAAGTATTAACCAATTGGTTAAGCCTACTGAGGGAGAGTTACTTATAGATGGCAAGAACACATTGAAATATAAGGAAAGAGAACTAAAAAAGTTACGTACGAATATCGGGATGATTTTCCAAAATTATAACCTAGTAAATCGTATGTCCGTTCTTCGCAATGTATTGACTGGCAGACTCGGTCATATTGGAACCTTTAAAAGTTTATTAGGTCTTTTTTCTCAGGAAGATAAAGAGTTGGCAATCGAGAATTTAAAACGTGTAGGTATTGAAGAAAAAGCATATACGCGTGCTGACCAACTGAGTGGTGGACAACAGCAGCGTGTAAGTATCGCAAGAGCCCTGACGCAAAAGCCAAATGTCATTCTAGCTGACGAGCCTGTAGCGAGTCTTGACCCACCAACTTCACATGTTGTCATGAGAGACTTAAAAAGAATTAATCAAGAACTCGGAATTACAACCATCGTTAACCTTCACTTTATTGATATGGCAATGGAATATGCGGATCGCATTATCGGAATGAGAGCAGGAGAAATTGTGTTTGATGGTCCTGCATCCACAGTAAATGAAAAAACATTTGAGCAAATATATGGTCGCCCTATTAAGGATGGAGATATGCGCGGGAGTGTTGAAGAATGAGTAAACAAGTGGACTCCTTGAATAAAAAGATTCCTGTCGTTACGATGCGGGCAAAAGCAACCATTGGAAGCATTTTGGCTGTAATCATTGTTTTATATATTGTTTCAGCTATTTTTACGGAAGCCTATCCAGATGAAATTATCAAAGGGATGCCTATTGTTATTGATTTCATCGTTCAGGATTTATTTCCTCCTAATCTTGGTTACGCCGATACTGTGCTGACAAGCTTAATTGAAACATGGAATATGGCTTTCTTAAGTACAACTCTATCAGCCATTGTCGCATTGCCAATTAGCTTTTTTGCTGCAGCAAATATTAATAAAAATAAAGTTTTTTATAAAGCATTTCGTTTCTTTTTGAATATCTTACGTACGATTCCTGAATTGATTTTGGCTGTGATTTTAGTTGCAATCGTAGGGATCGGGGCATTAGCAGGTGTGTTAGCACTTTTTATCTTTTCAGTTGGAATTCTTGCGAAATTGATTAGTGAAACCATTGAAGCGATTGATCCGAATCCATTAGAGGCCATTCGTGCAACAGGTGGCAATATCGTTCAAGTCATTTGGTACGGTGTATTACCGCAAATAATGCCACATTTTACATCTTATTCATTATATGTATTAGAAATTAATGTTCGTGCATCTGTTGTTTTAGGATTTGTAGGTGCTGGCGGTATTGGCTTAATCCTAAAAAAACAATTAGCGATGTTTAATTTTGACAATGTATCAACAATTGTCATCATGACTTTTATAGCGGTTACGATTATTGACTTTATTAGTAACCGAGTAAGGGAGCGATTGATGTAATGAAACAAGGAGTAGATTTATTAAAACCGCCAGCTAAAAAAGGACGATGGAAAATCGTCGCTATATCATTTGTCTTAATCTATCTATATTATATTGCATTTACAATGACTGATTTAAGTTATCGTGGTTCCGTCTTAAGTCCACTGACAATCTTTAAGAGACTTTTCTGGGATCCTTTCTTTATGCCAGAGATTCATGCGAAAATTCCTGAATATGCCTATTACATGTTAGAATCAATTCTGATTGCCTATGCAGGTACACTCATTGCAGCTGTATTAGCCATTCCATTCGGCTTTATTGCAGCGAGAAATATTTCAAAGGTCTCAACCATCGGAAAATGGATCTTAAATGGAATCCGTGCCTTCCCTGAAATTATGCTTGCGATTATTTTTGTTGCAGCTGTTGGTATCGGTCCTTATGCAGGTGTTCTGGCAGTGGGAATCCACTCCATTGGAATGCTTGGAAAGCTGTATTCAGAAGTAGTCGAATCGATTGATATGAAAGTACTAGAGGCATTAAAAGCAAATGGTGCCAACCGAATTCAAGTGATTTGGTTTGGGGTTATTCCACAAATCATCCCACAGTTTTCAAACTATGCAATGTATCGTTTTGAAGTCGATGTACGTGCGTCAACAATCCTGGGGATTGTCGGAGCAGGAGGTATTGGTGCACCTTTACTTATTGCGTCCATGCAACGGAACTGGGAGCAAGTGGGGATGATGCTCATCATCATTATTGTGGTTGTTACCATCATAGATGCGATAAGTGGAAAAATTCGCAGTAAAATCGTATAACTTATCAAGACGGAGCACTTCTTTTAAATGGAAGTGCTTTTTTTGTAAAAGATTCCTAATTTACTCACTTCAAATTGGTAAATTTGTGTATACTAAACATGGACCCTAGAAAAAAGAGGTAACAAAGATGAAATCTACTACAATTACAATACTTGAAACTAGTGATGTTCACGGCAATATTTTTCCAATCAATTATGGGAGTAATGAAGCTGCTGAACTTGGCCTTGCTAAAATAGCGACCGTCATTAAAGAAGAGAAAAGTAGAAATAAGAACACAATCGTGATTGATAATGGTGATTTAATCCAAGGAACACCTTTAACCTATCATTATGTACGGTCAAAAAATCCTAAACAAAATCCAATGATAACCCTGTTGAATGATTTACAGTATGATGCAGCCGTAATCGGAAATCATGAATTTAATTATGGAATGAATGTATTGCAAAAAGCGATAAACGAATCAAAATTCCCGTGGCTGTCTGCAAATATCGTAAATGAAAAAGGGGAACCGTTTATCGGAAAACCGTATCTTCTTGTTGAGCTTGAAAATGGAGTGAAGGCTGCCATACTCGGTGTCACAACTCATTATATTCCAAATTGGGAGAACCCTGATCATATTAAAGGATTAATCTTCGATAATGCCTTTGAATCGACGAAAAAATGGGTTGAAAAAATTCGCAATGAAGAAAATCCCGATCTAATGATTGTTTCGTATCATGGGGGATTTGAAGCAGATCTTGAAACAGGCGAACCTACTGAAAAGCAGACCGGTGAAAACCAGGGGTATCGAATCTGTCAGGAGATTGAGGGAATTGATCTATTATTAACAGGTCACCAACATCGGTCACTTGCTAGCAAAGTAAATGGTGTACCCATCGTACAACCGAGCTTCAATGGCCAAGCAATTGGGAAAGTTACACTAACGCTAACAAAAAATAACGATAAGTGGACAATATCTGATGCAGTACCAGAACTTATTTTTGTGAACGAAATCGAAGCGGACGAAAGTTCACTTCTGTTAGTAAAAGAATATGAAGCCAAGACACAGGAATGGTTGGATCAACCAATTGGCCAGGTTATCGGAAATATGGCAATTGATGATCCGTTAAAAGCCCGGTTAAAGGACAATGCACTTGTTGAATTTATTAATAAAGTGCAAATGGATGCTGCCAAGGTGTCGATTTCAAATACTGCGCTTTTTAATAATGTCACAAAAGGGTTTCCGTCAAAAATAACAATGAGAGACGTTGTTTCTAATTATATTTATCCAAATACCTTAACTGTCATTCGAATCAGCGGGAAGGACATGAAAGAAGCTTTAGAAAGAAGTGCTAGCTATTTTATGATTGAAAATGGCGATGTAACAGTCAACCCTTCTTTCACAACACCAAAGCCACAGCATTACAATTATGATATGTGGGAAGGGATTACCTATATTTTTGATATTTCAAGGCCAATTGGAGAACGTGTCGTAGAGTTAACCTTTAATGGCGAACCTATTGATCTACATGGAGAGTATGATGTAGTCATGAACAACTACCGTGCAGGCGGTGGTGGGGAATACACGATGTTCAAGGATAAGCCAATCGTGAAGGATATTCCACTTGATATGTCGGAGTTGATTGCAAATTATATCCTTGAAAGAGGAACAATTGAAGCCACTGTAGATGAAAATTGGAAAGTTATCTGGTAATAAGAAAAGCGCAAGCGCCTTGGTAAGCCTCAGGCATAGCACAAGACGAGCCGGCGGGAAGGTTGCTCTTTAATCTTCTTGGCGGATTGGCTTGTGACCTCGAGCTGCTCAAAGCTAAAAGCTTTTCGCAAGATACTCGCAGAAACCTAAACCTATTCAAGGTGAAAACTGGCTAGGCGCTGGAGCTAGACAATTAAAATGCCCACGGATGAAAAATTCCGTGGGCTTTCTTATTACGCTATTCTTCCTTGTTTTGTTCGATGTTTGGTTGGATTAAGACTTCAACACGTCGATTGAGTTTTCGGCCTTCAGGTGTTTCGTTAGTGGCAACAGGTTCATACTCACCGAGCCCCCGAGCACTAAAAAGCCTTGGATCAAGCTTATTATTTTCTAATAAAAGACTCATAAAATTGACCGCACGCATGACACTTAAATGCCAATTGCTTTTAAACTCATGATTATTCATTGGAACTGTATCCGTATGTCCACTCACAATGATGTTTCGGGGTGGGTTCATCACCAATAACTCTGAAATTTCACGAGCAAGTGCAACATCCTGTGCTCTGACTTCTGCGCTTCCGGGATTAAAGAAAGCACCATCCTGAATTGTAACAAGTAACCCTTCATCTGCTAAACGGGTTTTAAGACTTAGATTTAATCCATTCTCAGTGATATAGCCGTCGATCTTTTTTTGCAATTCCTTAAGTTCTTCCTGTTCTTGTTTTTCTTTCTCTTTTTCGATCGCCGCATTATCAATTTCAACGGGAACTGGACTCTCATATTCTAGAAAAGAAGTACCACCATTAAAGACATTATTAAAGGAGCTTGCGAGATTTTTCAATTTCTGAGCATCTACATTACTTGCGGCAAACAGAACAATAAACAGTGCGAGCAATAATGTCAATATGTCAGCATAAGGCACTAGCCATGATTCATCCATATGCTCATCTTGTTTTGGTTTTCGCCTTTTTCTAGCCATCGATCATTTCACCTTCAGTCAAAACTTTCCCGCGGTCTTTTTTAGAAAGATACATTGAAAGCTTTTGCTCGATTGCACGTGGAGATTGACCTTCAAGTACAGACAAGACGCCTTCAATCATAACTTCTTTAATTTTAATTTCCTGCTTTGATTTTTGTTTTAACTTATTTGCAAATGGATGCCAAAGCACATATCCAGTGAAAATCCCTAACATGGTTGCAACGAAGGCGGCTGCGATTGCTTCACCAAGTGCATCTGTATCGTCCATATGTCCCAATGCAGCAATCAGACCTACCACAGCACCTAATACTCCAAGTGTAGGTGCATAAGTTCCTGCTTGAGAGAAAATCGATGCACCAGAAGCATGACGCTCTTCGATTGCTTCTATTTCTTCCGTCATGACATCGCGGATAAACTCAGCACTTTGTCCATCCACTGCCATACTTAATCCGTTTTTTAGGAATGAATCTTCTACTTCCGCTACTTTTACCTCTAGTGCTAGCAATCCTTCTTTACGGGCAACGGTTGCCCATTCAGAGAACATTGGAATTAGTTCCTCAACGGTCAACATCTTTTTTTCTTTAAAAAGGACCCCAAATAGCTGTGGTATTCTTTTTAATTCACTAGTTGGGAATGCAATTGTAACTGCTGCAATCGTTCCGATAATTATTATTAAAAAGGCCGCAGGATTGATTAGGGCTGAAAGTGAAACACCCTTTAAAACCATACCTACAAAGACTGCAATTAAACCGAGTATTACACCTATTAATGACGATTTATCCAATTTGTATCACCTATGCTTTCATACGTTATTACAAGAGTCGTGTTAAGTAAACTTCGAATCTATAATTCTACTATCCTTTATATCGACAATCAACGTGAATATTTTAGCGAAACTTATCATTTTCTGTGGAAGATTTCGTAGTGGCAAAAATATGCAGGAGTGGTTTACAATGAAAGAGTATACATATCTTAATCTCTTATGAAATGGGGAGCCTTTATGAATTTTAATGATTTTACGTATGTCCGTCCTAATATGGATGAAGTGGAGCAAACCTTTAATGTTGCTCTTGAAAAATTTAAAAATGCAGAAACACCTGCTGACCAAGATGAAGCAATGAAAGAAATCATTGCGATTCAACGAACAGTTGATACAGCTTTTAACCTTTGTTATATCAGACATACAGTTGATACAAATGATGAATTTTACAAGGAAGAACAGGATTATCTGGATGAAATTCAACCATTGGTGCAAGGATTAACAACAAAGTACTATGATGCACTTGTAAATTCGAAGTTCCGCACCGAATTAGAAAACAAATGGGGCAAGCAGCTCTTTGATTTTGCGGAAACACAGATAAAGACGTTCTCACCTGAAGTAGTTGAGGATCTCCAATTGGAAAACAAACTTTCATCTGAATATACAAAACTTGTCGCTTCGGCAAAAATAATGTTCGAAGGGGAAGAGCGTACGTTAGCACAGCTCCAACCATTTACAGAATCGACGGACCGTGAAATGCGTAAAAAAGCAAATGAAGTACGCTTTGCCTTTTTCAAGGAGCATCAAGAAAAATTTGATGATATCTATGACCAGCTTGTTGATGTTCGTACTCGTATCGCACATAAGCTAGGCTATAAAAATTTTGTTGAGCTTGCATATGTAAGATTATCACGAACAGATTACAATGCCGAAATGGTAGCGAACTTCCGAAACCAAGTGAAGGAGCATATCGTTCCATTAGCGGTGAAGTTACGTGAACGCCAAGCAGAGCGTATTGGACTTGATAGTTTAAAATACTATGATGAATCATTCAGTTTTAAGTCTGGTAATGCGGTGCCAAAGGGTGACCCAGAGTGGATCATTGAAAATGGGAAGAAGATGTATGAAGAATTATCTGAAGAGACAAAAGAATTCTTTAATTATATGATCGACACCAATTTGATGGATCTAGTTGCGAAAAAGGGGAAAGCTGGTGGAGGCTACTGTACATACATAAGCGATTACCAGGCACCGTTTATTTTCTCAAACTTTAATGGAACCTCAGGGGATATCGATGTGTTAACACACGAGGCAGGTCATGCATTCCAAGTGTACTCAAGTAGGCATTATGAAGTACCTGAATACAACTGGCCAACCTATGAAGCTGCTGAGATTCATTCGATGAGTATGGAATTCTTCACATGGCCGTGGATGGAGTTATTCTTTAAAGAGGATACAGATAAATATAAGTTTTCTCATTTGAGTGAAGCATTATTATTCTTACCATATGGTGTTGCGGTCGATGAATTCCAGCACTTTGTGTATGAAAATCCGGATGTTACACCTGCTGAACGCAACAAAGCATGGCGGGACATCGAGAAGAAATACTTACCACTTCGCGATTATGATGGTAACGAGTATTTAGAGGCTGGTGGATTCTGGCAGCGTCAAAGCCATATTTATACAACAGCATTTTATTATATTGATTACACATTGGCGCAAATTTGTGCGTTCCAATTTTGGAAAAAATCAAGAGAATATCATGAAGCAGCATGGGCAGATTATATTCACCTGTGCAAACAAGGTGGAAGCAAGCCTTTCACTGAGTTAGTGAAGGTCGCAAACCTACTTTCTCCATTTGAAGAAGGTACTGTACAATCAGTCGTTGGTGAAATTGAAGCATGGCTAAATAGTGTCGACGACAAACAATTATAAAACATGAGGACTGTGGGTGATACTACAGTCCTTTTTGTGCAAATTTTAAAAATAAACTGTTGTTTATGCAAAAATGCTTTAATAAGGATATAATAAAAACATCAAACTAATATTGAGGGTGTTTTCATGATTCATTTAAAAACAAAGCGAGAAATTGAATTAATGCGCGAAGCGGGACAAATATTGGCAGCATGCCATAAGGAAATTCGCAAACTGATTCAACCTGGAATTACAAGTCTAGAGATTGACAGCTTTGCAGAGGACTTTATTAAAAAGAATGGGGCTACGCCTGAGCAAAAAGGCTATAAGGGCTATAAATATGCAACATGTGCTTCCATTAACGATGAGATATGTCACGGCTTCCCGCGAAAGACTCCTTTGAAAAATGGAGATATCGTAACGATCGATATGGTTGTAAACCTTGGTGGCGCACTTGCAGATTCTGCATGGTCCTATGGTGTTGGGGAAATTTCACCAAAAGCACAAAAGCTTCTCGATGTCACTAAAACAGCAATGTACAAGGGGATTGAACAAGCTGTAATCGGCAACCGACTTGGCGATATTGGCCACGCCATCCAATCCTATACAGAGGGTGAAGGATTCTCAGTTGTTCGTGATTTTATCGGACATGGAATTGGACCAACGATGCATGAGGAACCTCAGGTCTTACACTATGGTCTTCCAAACAAAGGCTTGCGTTTAAAAGAAGGAATGGTCTTTACAATAGAACCAATGGTGAACGTCGGTAAATGGCAGTCAACGATGGATAAGAACGGCTGGACCGCACGTACAATTGACGGTAGCCTATCGGCACAATATGAACACACATTAGCTATTACACAAGACGGCCCGCTCATTTTAACTGACCAAGATGCATAAGAATGGAAAGTGTCACAATTATTGTGGCACTTTTTTTCATTAAAGAAAGGTATTGATTAATTTGGGGATAACGGAATCCGCCACCCAATGAAAATATAGTGGAAAAAGAGTGACAAGCAAGTTCCCGTATAAGCAATATCTGCAATAAAACCTCTTCGTCGTACCTGGCTCCTCAGCAATCGATGCAAAGACCGCTCCAACTAAACTAGTAAATATAAAAAAGCCATACCCAAATAAAGTGTCAAATCTCAGATTATACAAAATAAACCCTAGGGATGAGCCGTTTAAAAACAATAAGAGAAAGGATAGGGTTAAGAAAATTTTCGGAATTATGGACATGTTTTCCACCTCCATAATATATATGAAAAGGAAGATGGCGAGATGACAGGAGAATTTTGAAAAATGAGAGGGTTGTTTGGTTGTGTTGATGAAAAATTCAAGGTATAAATTTTCCAAAAATTACTTGTCGGGAACTCTGAAATATGATTAAATAAATCAACTAAATGACTTCTTTTGAAGAGGAGATAAAAACATGATAACTATTAAAAGATTGTCTGAATGTACACTCCAAGATGCTGTAGTTGCTTGGAATAAAGGATTTGAAGGTTACTATTTTGATATGAAGACAACGGTTGATATTTTTACAAGGAGGCTGATTTTGGAAGGGCTTTCTCCGACGTTTTCAGTTATTGCTTATGACAGGGATCGACCTGTAGGGCTAATCCTTAACGGTATTCGACTAGTTAACGGGAAGAAGGTTTCTTGGAATGGCGGAACAGGTGTTGACCCTGACTACCGGGGAAAGGGTGTAGGTCGTAAGCTAATGGAAGCTAGTCTAGCCATCTATGAAAACGAAGAAGTAGAAGTCGCCACCCTTGAAGCGATTAAAGAAAACGGACAGGCAATTTCCTTATACGAAAAGGTCGGCTATAAAATTGTAGATGAACTTGTTCATTTCCAAAATACAGGTGAATTATCGAAAGATGCATTTTTATCTGAAGACCATCCATTTACTTTTCTTAAAGGAATTCCAATCGATGCTTCAAAAGTCTCATTTTATAAAGCGATGGTTCCATGGCAAACTCAATGGAATAATGCACGAGATGGTGAATCAATCCTTGTAAAGGATGAAAACGAAGCAATTGTCGGATATGCCATTTATAAAAGGCTGTTTAATGAGGAAGGAAGGTTACAATCTATTATTCTATTGCAATGTGAGGCTGAGCCTTCTCATGATCAAAAAGAAGATATTGTAAGGGAACTCTTAAGAATGGTTTTTCGACAAGCAAACAACAATGTCACAAGAACAGCAGCGAATATGTCAGTGTCGAATAAAATGTTGCTTGGTTTATTAGAAAAAGAAGGATTTAAAGTAAAAGCAGAGCAAGTCTTTATGATAAAATGAATTATTAGAATATTTTTACCAATCGTGGTACACAACCAATTGTCAAATGGGGGAGGTAAATGAAAAAAATCATTTTACGTGATGTCACGATGGAAAATTTAATGGATGTCATTCGCTTGAAATCAGAGGATAAAGAGTTTGCACTATTCGAAAAATGGGTTGCTTCAAACGTTTTTTCACTTGCCCAGGCAAAAGTACAACCAGATTGGGTAACAAAAGCAATATATGATGGAACTCAGCTAATTGGATTTACCATGTTTGGTCTTGAAAATGAACGCAATCGCTTTGAACTATGTAGAGTCATGATTGATTATAAATACCAGGGAAAAGGCTACGGTACTGCCGCAGTGAAGGAAATTATTTCAGAAATGATTAGGACATTGCCCTATTGTGATGAGATTTACTTATCGGTTGTTCCGACAAACAAAGCAGCTATCCATGTGTATACGAACGCGGGATTTACGAAAACGGGGGAAATCATCAAAGGCTTTGTCGATGAGGATGTTTATTGTTTCAAGGTCTAGGGAGGAGTATGGAAGTTGAAAGCAATTCTAATTGGAATCGTCTCGTCGCTCTTTTTTGCCGTAACGTTTATTCTAAATCGATCAATGGAGCTTTCAGGTGGCAGCTGGCTTTGGAGCTCTTCATTACGATATTTTTTTATGCTTCCATTTTTAATAGGAATTGTTCTGATTAGAGGAAACATGAAGGAACTGCTTCATGAGTTAAAAACCAATCCTGTGAAATGGATTCTCTGGAGTACCGTTGGATTTGGGTTGTTTTACGCACCATTGACTTTTGCAGCTGCTTCAGGTCCAGGTTGGTTGGTTGCTGGAACATGGCAATTTGTCATTATCGCTGGTCTTCTAGTTGTTCCTTTTTTTTATAAGACAGTAGAAATGAAAAATGGAGTACAAAAAGTACGTGAACACATCCCGGTTAAAGGCCTTATTTTTTCTAGTTTTATATTTATTGGGATTATCTTGATTCAGCTTCAGGAAGCAGATGGGGGCATCGGAATGAAGATGCTGCTTATCGGAATACTTCCTGTAATAGTGGCCGCATTTGCTTATCCTCTAGGTAATCGAAAAATGATGGAGCATTGTAAAAATGATTTTGACACCTTTCAACGTGTTCTTGGGATGACATTAGCCTCAACACCGTTTTGGTTAATCATTGCCGGTTGTGGCGCTTTGACTGCTGGTTTGCCGAGTAAAGCTCAGGTGTTCCAATCGTTTATGGTTGGGATTTCCTCTGGGGTTATTGCGACCGTGCTTTTCTTTTTTGCAACGGAGCTTGTCAAGCATGATCAAAATAGGCTTGCTGCAGTTGAAGCAACACAAGCAACTCAGATTATTTTTGTGATTTTTGGTGAGGTTCTCTTATTAAACGCCCCCCTTCCGACGATGTATTCTTTCATTGGGCTATTAATGATTGCGGGGGGCATGGTCTTGCATAGTATGTTTTCGAATCGAAAGTCACCGATAAAAGTGAATAAAGTAGAGACAAAATCGATATAAAAAAATGCAGAGCTTTAGTGGCTCTGCATTTTTGATGGTGTCTTATTTTACGATGATCTTATTATCTTCAACGGTAACGTTCAAGCTTTTTTGGTCATCATTTTCTAATAGAACATCTGTGATTTGGTCTTCAAGCTGTTCTTGGATGACACGACGTAAAGGACGTGCACCAAAAGCAGGATGGTAACCAAGCTCAGCTAATTTTTGTTTAGCATCATCATCAATAGTGATGGTTACCTCTTGTTCTTTTAGAGTTGCTTCAAGATCGTGTAACATAAGATCGACAATTTGTAGCAAGTGATCTTTTTCAAGTTGTTTGAATTCAATGATGGCATCAAATCTGTTTAAGAATTCTGGCTTGAAGAAGGATCCAAGTGATTCAAGGATAGATGATTCCTTGTAAGCGTCTGTTTCAGCTTTTTCAAAGCCAACAGTAATTTTCTTAGGTCCGCCAACACCAGCATTACTAGTCATGATGATCACTGTATCCTTAAAGCTTACTGTACGACCTTGGCTGTCTGTTAGACGGCCATCCTCTAAAATTTGAAGGAACATATGTTGAACATCTGGATGTGCCTTTTCAATTTCATCGAGTAAAATGATGCTGTATGGGTTGCGACGAACTTTTTCAGTCAGCTGACCTGCTTCCTCATGGCCAACATAACCAGGAGGTGAACCAATGATTTTAGACACAGAGTGTTTCTCCATGTACTCACTCATGTCGAGTCTAATCATGGCATCCTTCGAACCGAATAGCTCTTGGGCAAGTGTCTTCGTTAACTCTGTTTTACCAACACCCGTTGGTCCAACGAAAAGGAAGGAACCGATTGGTCGATTTTTCGCCTTTAACCCAGCACGGCTACGACGCACGGCTTTCGCAACCTTCGAAACGGCTTCTTCTTGACCAATGACTTTTTTCGCAAGGTTTTCAGCGAGATATTTCATTTTTTGTTGCTCATTTTCTTGAAGCTTACCAACAGGAATACCTGTTTTCTTTTCAATAATTTGTTGGATATTTGCAACATCAACAAGATGTTCTTCTTTGTTTTCTGGATTATTTAATTGTTTTTCAAGAAGTATCTCTTGATGTCTTAATTTGGCTGCTAACTCATAGTTTTCTTCACTTGCAGCTTTTTCTTTTTCGGTTGCAATTTTTGCTAGTTCTTCCTCAACATCCTTTGGATCCACACCACCGGATACTAAGTTCATTTTTGAGCCTGCTTCATCCAGTAGGTCAATTGCTTTATCTGGTAAGAAACGATCCTGAATGTAACGATGTGATAAAGTTACACAGGCATGAATGGCTTCATCTGTATATTTGACACCATGGAATTCTTCATATTTTCCTTTAATACCTTCAAGAATCTGAATTGCTTCGTCAACTGTTGGTTCTTCAACAGTTACTGGTTGGAAACGACGTTCTAATGCAGCATCCTTTTCAATTTGTCGATATTCCTTTAAGGTTGTTGCACCGACAAGTTGAAGTTCACCACGAGCAAGAGCTGGTTTTAGGATATTACCTGCATCCATTGAGCCTTCTGCAGAACCTGCGCCAACAATAAGGTGAATTTCATCGATGAATAGGATAATATTTTTTCGTTTTTGAAGTTCGGTAATGAGCTGCTTCATTCTTTCTTCAAATTGACCACGAATACCAGTGTTCGCTACGAGTGATGCGACATCTAGTAAATATACTTGTTTATTTGAAAGCTTGCTTGGTGCTTTTCCTTCAGCAATTTGTAGGGCTAATCCCTCTGCAATCGCAGTTTTACCTACCCCTGGTTCCCCAATTAGAACTGGGTTGTTTTTATTACGGCGGTTTAAAATTTCAATAACACGTTGGATTTCTTCATCACGGCCAATCACTGGGTCAATAAGTCCAGCCTTCGCCATGTGAGTTAGGTTCCGACCAAAATGATCGAGAAGACCTCCGCCATTTCCTCCGTGTTTCGGTTGTGTTTGTTGTTGTTGGTTGATTCCCATTTGTTGACCGAAAGCATTTCCTTTAAAAAGATCATCAAATGTGAAATTAGGGAAACCGTACATTCCTGAAGGTATTTTCATGTTGTTCTTCTCCTTCGCATAACACTCACTGCAAAGTTGAATTTGTCGCTTGTCATTGTTCACTTGTACGTGTAACTGAACAGTAGCCTCATTTTTATTACATGCTTGACAAATCATAAACAACTACCTCCTTGAAATTTGACTATGTTTGACCAATTTAAGATCAAAGACTAAGGCCGCCACATCCTGTGGCAACGTCTTTGTGACCCACACAGTGTGAGCCTAGATAAATAGGTCGTGTATGATGTTTGACCATCTTTGACCTTATGTTTACATTATACTTTGACTATGTTTGACTTTCAAGGAAAAAGCGCTAGAAACTTTTTCCACGGACTTCGAAAGAATAGCTCGTCTTAATTTAAGAACTTGTACATATACATCAAGTAACACAGACAATTAATGAGGTGGCTATTTGTGCGAGGGAATTGGGGGGCAGCATTTCAAATCGGTGCAGTATATGTAGGAACAATCGTAGGAGCAGGCTTTGCAACAGGTCGGGAAATTGTTGAATTTTTTACCCAATACGGTGTGTACGGTTTGTTTGGAATCGGCGTTAGTGGTTTCCTATTCATATGGTTGGGGACAAGAATCATGATCATCGCGAACCGTATTCAGGCAAATTCCTATAAGGAATTTAATGAATATTTATTTGGTAGGAAAATTGCGTTTCTTGTAAATGCTCTTATGCTTTTAGTGTTAATAGGGGTAACTTCTGTCATGCTTTCAGGTGCCGGTGCAGTCTTTCATGAGCAATTAGGGCTGTCCTATCAGCTTGGAATCCTTATTACGAGTGCATTATCGATTTTTGTTCTTACATTTGGAGTCAAGGGTCTATTTGGTGTGAACACATTTGTTGTACCAATTATGATTTTTTTCAGTGTTGTTTTAGCCGTTGAAGTGCTATTAACGGATGCAACAAACCTAGTTCGTATGCCTGAGCTGGAGTCAACAAGTATTAAATGGATGATTTCACCATTTTTATATGCTGCATTTAACCTGACAATGGCGATGCCGGTTTTGGTTCCACTCGCTAAAGAAATCAATCATGAGAGAACATTAAGATGGGGTGGATTGATTGGCGGTGGCGCACTTTGTCTCATTTTATTGACAAGTCATATTTCATTATCGGCGCTCGCAAATGTAGGCAGTTTCGAGATTCCAATGGCTGAGGTTATGAAAAATTTCATGGCTGCTTTTTATTGGTTGTACATCCTTGTCATTTATGGAGAGATCTTTACATCAGTGATTGGAAACTTATTTGGACTTGAGCGTCAATTAAAAAACATGCTTAAATTACCGTCAATCTTGATTGTATTCGGGATCTTATCGATTTCTTATGTCATTAGCCAGCTGGGGTATGGCTCACTGATTTCCTTTTTATATCCTTTGTTTGGGTATATGAGTTTGATTTTATTAGTTCTGTTGGCAAAACCACTGAAACGCTAATTGATCAAATCAATAATCAGTCTGAAGAAGCCTCTAATGACGTAAATAAGAACACGAATGGGAAAAAAGATAATTTCAGGTATCGCGAAAAATACATCAGCTAGGAAATCGGAGAAGGTATATTTGCCATTTTTCGATTTCCTTTTTTTACGCTTTTTCATATTGACGCCTCCTATTGGTTAAAAAATAGGGAATAGCACGAGCAAAAATAAATTGAACACAAGGTGGGATAGGATTGTTAATAATATATTGTGTTGCCACATATATAATGTTCCCCAGACAACGCCCCCAGCAAATGTTGCAAGTAAGAAAAGCGGATTAAATGTGTATATATTTGCAGACATATATAGAAGGGAAGAAATGACGATTACGAGTTGTTTATTCTCGAATTTCGCTTCAATTTTCTTCTGAATAAAACCTCTCCAAAAAAGCTCCTCACCCGGAATGATGATGAGAAAGAGTGCAACAAAATGCCAAGAAAGGTGAGGTTGAATCTTTCTATATAAATGAGTAACATTGGTTAATTCATTTGGAAACAGGATTGCGGAACCTGATTTTCCGATGTAAAAAAGACCGTACATGAGTAACCCTGATAGTATGGCAACGGCAATGTTGACGATGGATGGAGGTTTGAAATCGAATTTTCCAAATGTGATTGCTGCTGCAGATAGTAGGAAAAAGGAAATTGTAAAAATGACCCAAAACGGAAGGTCAGATAGAAAACTTATCGCAAGTAATAGATGTACAAGAATAAATAGTAGAAAAAAATTTTTCATATGTGTCTGCCTCTTTTGTCAGGTTGTATTGTTATTCATTTTATCATGAGAGTGATTTTTTTAGAATAAATATCCGGTGGAGAATCATCCTAATGGTGAGATTCGAAAGAGGAGGAGATGTCCGACATGACACAATCAAAACGTCAACAAGAACGACAATGGACCGTTCGCAAGCAATCGCAAAATCCGCATGGAAAAGTGAAATCCTTCGAACAGTTAGCGGAAGAAGCAGGGAAGGATACAAAAGAATAAAAAGAAGTTGACGCACATGCTCTGGTTTGGGGTGTGTGCGTTTTTTAGAATGAGAGTATCCTAAAATATGAAAAAAACATCTTCAGAAGTTACTGAACACACATTCATCCACGAAATTTCAAATTTCCAATTCATTTTCATTGAGAAATATCGGGAACCGAAATATAATGAACTAATGAAAATCTGAATAGGAAAGAAGGATCTTTATGGGTCAAGATGAGATGAGGGAATATAAGATAGGAATCCTATACACAACGATTGCCTATATCGCATGGGGAGTGCTGCCTCTTTATTGGAAGTTAATCGACTACATCCCCGCGTTCGAAATTCTCGCACATCGGATTGTTTGGTCACTTGTGTTTGTGCTTCTGATTATTCTTGTTTCAAGAAAAGGGAAGCAGTTTCTCACAAGTATCAAAGATATTTTCAAAAACAAATTAAAGCTCATTGGGATCTTGGCATCATCAGTCCTGATTACAGTCAACTGGGCTACTTATATTTGGGCGGTAAATACGGATCATATAATCGATGCAAGCCTTGGGTATTACATTAATCCATTGGTCAGCGTCCTACTAGGCATCATTGTTCTTAAGGAACGTCTATTGTTTTGGCAAGGGATTTCCTTTGGATTGGCTGGAGTCGGTGTACTTATTTTAACCATTCAATATGGAAGTTTTCCTTGGGTTGCTATTACACTTGCATTAAGCTTTGGTTTTTATGGACTAACAAAGAAGCTTGCGAAGCTAGATTCATTGATTGGTTTAGGGATGGAAACGCTGGTAATTGCACCCATGGCCCTCTTTTATTTGACAGTTCTTTATAAGGGAGGAGTTGACTCCTTTTCAGGAGCTACCTTTGATGTGCAGGTATTGCTAGCGGGGGCTGGAGTGATAACGGCATTACCATTACTTTGGTTTGCCGCTGGAGCAAACAGAATTCCGCTTTCCATTCTAGGAATTCTTCAGTACATTTCACCAACAATCAGTCTTCTTTTGGGAGTATTCTTATACCACGAGCATTTTACTAAGGTGCATTTTGTCACATTCCTATGTATTTGGACCGCATTAGTAATCTACTCGTTCTCAAAATCTAAATTTTTAACATCACTTCAACCTAAATTTATGAAAAATAAATCATTAGGGGCGTAATTACAAAAAAGGGGAGCCGATTCAATAATCAGCTCCCTTTGGTTATATTGTTGCGATAATCTTATAGTTTTTATGATTGACAACTGTACGACTCTCTAATTCTAAATCTCTATAATTATCCATATATGTTAAGTCAACGATAACCGAGTTTTCGTTCACCTTTTCCACGATGCCTTTAAGGCCTTCTCTGAACTCAATGATATCCCCAATTTCTGCAATTCTCATCATGTCACCCTCCATCGCATTCTATGATTCTTGAATCTAAACCATAAACTGCTTTTATTTACAAAAAAAAACTTTTTTTTATATTTTGCCTTACTTTTGTATGAAAGTAAAGCGTTTTCATAGATATTTTATTATAATTTTATGTAAAAAATGTGACAAGCGTTAAAAAGTTTTTTATATTTAGTAAGGAGCCTTTGTTAAAGGGAGAGAAAAACAATGAAAGATATCGGATTGGTTTTAGAAGGTGGAGGAATGCGCGGTGTGTACACAGCAGGCATCCTTGAATATTTCATGGAACAGAAAGTATATTTCCCATATGTCATTGGCGTATCTGCTGGAGCATGTATGGCAGCGTCTTATTTATCAAGGCAAATGGGTAGAAATCGCACGGTAAATATTGATTATGTCAATCACCCAAACTATATTTCATTTCGAAATTTTGTTAAGCATAAGCAAATATTTGGGATGGACTTTATCTTTGATGAGATTCCAAATAAACATGTACCCTATGACTACGATGCTTTTAATCAATCAAAAGAAGAATTCGTAGTGGGGACGACCGATTGTGAAACAGGGGAACCGACTTATTTTAACAAAGAGGATTATGGCAATGATATGTTAAAGGTTATTCGAGCTTCTAGTTCATTGCCATTTGTTGCACCGATGATTGAATTCAAAGGAAAAAAATTATTGGACGGAGGCATCACAGATCCGATTCCCTTGATAAAGGCACAGCAGGACGGTCATTCAAAAAATGTCGTCATCTTAACACGAAATCGGGGTTATTCGAAAAAGAAATCAAATATGACATGGGTTGTCAGACGCTCCTATAAGCAATATCCAAATCTCGTAAAAGCAATTGAAACACGATACAAGCGTTATAATGAAACACTTGCGTATTTGGACCAAGAAGAAAAAGCAGGTAGGATTTTTGTGTTTAGTCCAACTGAACCACTTGAGGTAGGACGTGTAGAAAGGAATCCTGTTAAATTAACTCATCTATACGAACTTGGGCTGAAGGATGCAAATGAGCAGTTTGATAAGTTTCAGAAATGGTTAATGGCCTAATCAAAAGGTGTCTCGTTATGAGACACCTATTTTTATCAATCTTCTGGATTATAGTTACCTATAAAATACCCTTGCTATTGATCACAGGTACAGCCAGGGCCATGAGGGCCGTGTGGTAGCATGGTATCTGGTGCCCTTCCAAAACTTTGAGGAGCCATCATGCCGGGAGTACCGGTTCCCTGAGGACCGAAGCCACCCATCATAGGTCCGGCACCAGTTCCTTGAGGTCCAAAACCACCCATCATCGGTCCAGCACCAGTTCCTTGAGGTCCAAAACCACCCATCAT
>NZ_JBALOV010000018.1:100548-157982 GCF_036965045.1 Bacillus sp. JJ1533
ATTACCTAACATTGGTCCAAAATCTGGATCCTGAGGGTCTTGATCACCCATCATATTATATCCACTCATTGTTTGACCACAGGTACAGCCAGGTCCGTGTGGCCCATGAGGAACCATTATAGTTTGTGTTATTCCAGGCTGCCCTCCATACATATTCGGATTCAAAGCATAAGGATTTTGGTAATTTTTCATAGAATCCACCTCTCTATTGTATTCATTCAGTTTAAAAAGGTAGTAACTGATGCAAGTTAACGTTAGCTACTACTTATAAAAGCCTACTAGACATATTCCCCATATCATATGCCTACAGGCGCATTGTGTGTAGAATCGCAGTATAAATGGGTGTTTGCCTTGTTTCTCATTCTGTGAACTACTATAATTTACAAAGAGGTGTTTACTATGAATGAACAATTTGTAAATGAAATTTTAAATAAGCTAAGAGATGGAGAACTTAGTGAGTATTTAGTGAAAAATGATCAATTTTTAGAGTTTCGAAATACATTGGTCAAGAGGGAAGATTTTAAGCATTTTCGCGGGATTGCTTTGCATGGCGGAGATGTGATGTACACATATGTGGAGGTCGCGAGAAGTTAATGTGACAAAAGTCACAGTACAAAGGTTGACAAGCGACATGAAAATTTAGTAAAATTATCTTGAATTCAAGATAATGAAAAGGGTGGAAAATATGGAAGCAAATGAAGCAATCAATGTTCCTAATCTCTCCTTAAAATTTTTTGTCATACTATCTCGAGCATTCCGTTCTGTGAATGAGCGGGTTGAAGAGGATGTAAAAGGATACGGATTAAACTTAACTGAATTTGCCGTCTTAGAACTGCTTTATCATAAAGGGGACCAACCAATTCAACATATTGGTAAAAAGGTCTTATTGTCTAGTGGAAGCATCACCTATGTTGTGGATAAATTAGAAAAAAAGAATTTCCTTGTCAGAAATCCTTGTCCAAAAGACCGACGTGTAACATGGGCGTCGATTACGGATGAAGGCAAGCAATTCATGGATACTATTTTTCCGAAGCATCAGGAGGCCATTGAAGAAATTGTCGGGGGATTAACTGACTCTGAAAAAGAAGAAATGATGGTTCTCTTGAAAAAGTTAGGTTTTCATGCTGAAAAACATAAATAACAGTGAAATGTATATTACTTGACCTCCCTTTTATAAAAATACTATACTTTCAAGACATAGAAGAGAGAATTCTTTAATAGTGGCAGTAGAAAGGGAGAATAATGATGGTAGTTAAAAAAAAGGCGAAGGACCTTCTTTTAAATAAAATGAAATTGATCCAAAAGCACGATGAACAGGATATCTGCTTAGTTGGACCTATTACATTGCCTGTTCAGTTAGATGATAAAGTCGTAACATTTAAATGGTACACTTGGTTAAAAATAGAGGATGAAATGAACACAGAGGATGTGCTTGACTCACTAACCAAAATGAATTTAGCAGCCATGCAGCAATCATCTGTACTTGTGTATGGAGATTTTGATACTGAAAATGATGCGCTTATAAGAATGCATAGCATCTGTCATACTGGAGACATTTTCGGAAGCAAGCGCTGTGATTGTGGGTTCCAATTGCGTGAATCGATGAGAATGATCGTTTCAAATGGCTGTGGTGCACTCTTTTATTTAGCCGATCATGAAGGAAGAGGGATTGGGTTATTTTCAAAATCACTTGCCTATATCCTTCAGCAGGAAGGCTTTGATACGGTAGAGGCGAATCTTGCATTAGGCTTTAAAGACGATAGCCGCAATTATGAAGATGCCATTCGCGTGCTCTCTGAGTTACGCGAGAAGCCAGTTACGCTAATTACAAATAATCCAAAAAAATTAGCTGCCTTACAAGATTATGGACTTTTATCAGACACACATATCCCACTCTGGGGGGATATCTCTGAATATAATGAAAAGTATTTAGCAACAAAAGTCGAAAAATCAGGGCACATCCCGGTAAAAGAAAAAATGATCACAATCTAATAGTGGCAATAAAAGGTAAGCCTTATGTCGAGGGCTTACTTTTTTTATGCAAATAGTAGTATTATCTTTGTTTTTTGTAAAAAAATAGAGGAGAATCACATAGTCTTGTATTATTTATATAGTAGAGTCTTGTTGAAATGGGGGAAACATTTGTGGAAAGCTATGAGGCGCTTATAAAAAGGCAGCGTGAGTTCTTTTCGACAGGAAAAACAAAGGAAATCACTTTTCGGGTCGATACGCTTAAAACACTTCGAAACTTAATTAAAACGCATGAAAAAGATATTTCGGATGCTTTACATACAGATTTAAATAAATCAGAATTTGAATCGTACACAACCGAGATTGGGTTTGTATTAGAGGAACTGCACTACACCTTGAAACATATAGAAAGTTGGGCAAAGCCACGAAGGGTAAAAACAAGTATAGCAGGCTTTGGCAGTAAAAATTATATATATCCTGAACCATATGGGGTTGTGCTGATTATATCTCCTTGGAATTATCCGTTCCAACTTGCCTTCGCGCCGTTGATTGGAGCTATCGCCGCTGGGAACTGTGCGATTTTAAAGCCTTCGGAATTAACACCACGAACTTCAGAATTGCTGTCAAAGCTAATTCGTGAAAATTTCCAAGAGGAATACATCGCAGTAATTGAGGGAGGAGTTGAAACAAGTACAGCCCTTTTAGAAGAAAAGACAGATTATATCTTTTTCACAGGTAGTGTTGCGGTTGGAAAGGTAATTATGGAGGCTGCAGCAAAGCACTTAACACCTGTTACCCTTGAACTCGGAGGGAAAAGTCCTTGTATCGTCCATAAGGATGCGAATCTTCAGTATGCAGCAAAGCGAATTGCGTGGGGAAAGTTTACGAATGCAGGGCAAACCTGTGTGGCCCCAGATTATGTATATGTCCATCATGAGGTAAAGGATGAATTTTTGAAGTTGTTAACAGAGGCCATCCATCAATTATATGGGGATGCACTTAGCGAGAATAGTACGTTTACTAAAATCGTAAGTGATCGCCATTTTCAGCGCCTAAAAACGTTTATATACAATAGTGGAACAATTGCGTATGGCGGGGAATCAGATGCCCAGAAGCAGCTGATTGCACCAACGGTCCTGTCGAATATTTCATGGGAGGACCCAATCATGGAGGATGAAATATTTGGACCGATTTTACCTGTGCTGGAATATGAAGACATTTTACAAATGATTGATGAAATTAATAAGCTTCCAAAACCTCTTGCTTTATATATCTTCTCAGAAATTGAACGCGTACAAAACAAAGTTATCGAGTCGATTTCCTTCGGTGGTGGCTGTGTGAATGACACAGTTTATCATTTTGTGACCCCACACCTGCCATTTGGTGGTGTTGGTGAAAGTGGCATCGGTGCTTATCATGGGAAGGGAAGTTTTGATGTGTTTTCTCATGAAAAAGGAATCATGAAACAAACCACAAAATTTGATTTGCCATTCCGTTATCCCACGACAAAGAATGGGTTAAAGTGGATTAAAATGATTATGAAATAGCCGTAAAAGTATCCAAATGTTTATTACATAGTTGAGATGTTTGTAAAATGGAACCCGTATTTTTCCCTGTTGTCCAATATTTAGGTAAAATTTTGACCTGGATTATTTTTCCAAGTATTTTTTCAGGCAAAGTGTCCCATAGGTTCTCGTATTCTGCCATTTATTGGACAATGAATCGAAATATTACAGCTGTTACCCTTCTAGTAGAGGCAAAAACGACAACTACTAGGAGGAATTTAATTATGAAAAACCTTAAAAAGATAGGATTTGCAACTGCGGTAATATTCTCAATACTAGCATCAAGTGTGAGTGCATCGGCAGCAACTCATACTGTAAAATCCGGAGATACATTTTGGAATCTTGGCATGAAATATGGTGTATCGGTATTAAAGCTAAAGGAAGTTAATAACCGAACTAGTGATATAATCCATCCAGGAGAACAGCTTGAAATACCTGAATCAGTATCAGCACAAGATAAAGAATTACTTGCTCGAATCGTACATGCGGAGAGCAAAGGCGAGCCGTATGCGGGTAAAGTTGCCGTGGCTACAGTAGTGTTAAACCGTGTTGATTCACCTGAATTCCCTGATACTATTAAAGATGTGATTTACGAAAAGACACCAGGTGGTTCATATGCATTTAGCCCAGTGGCAGATGGTTCAATCAATCAACCAGCTGATGAAGAATCAAAGCGTGCAGTAGATGAAGCCATTACGTTCCGTGGACAAGGGAATGGATCATTATTTTTCTTCAATCCGGATAAGTCATCGCACCCATTCATGATGTCAAGAGAAGTAACAACGGTTATTGGGAATCACCGATTTGCAAAATAAAACGATTCAAAACACCCATATCAAAGTGGGTGTTTTTTCATATCTCCTTCATATAGTGAATATTATAGGGAAATATTGAGGGGAGGAGTGAAAGGTATGACAGTAAAGGTGCTACTTTTTGGAGATCCGGGAATTGATGATTCAATTGCGATTATGTATGGATTGCTAAATCCTAAAATTGAAATTGTCGGAATCGTACCTAGCTACGGGAATGTTAAACAAGAACAAGCTGTTCAAAATGTGGCCTATTTATTATCCCTTGCTGGAAAAAGAGATATTCCGATTATAGCGGGGGCGAAAGGGCCACTGTCTGGAGAATTCACCCCTTATTATCCTGAAATTCATGGTGAAGAAGGGCTTGGTCCAATTCGTCCGCCTGATACATTACAAACAGCAGAGTTATTAAACTTCGATGAAATTTTTACGATTATTAATCGATATGAAAATGAAATTTATATTGTTGATGTTGGAAGGTCAACCTCTCTTGCTATTGCCTTTCTCCTTGGCGGAGAGGTAATGAATAAGGTGAAAGGAATTTATATCATGGGAGGGGCCTTTTTTGTGCCTGGTAATGCAACTGCTGAAGCTGAAGCTAATTTTCATGGAGATCCAATCGCTGCAAACCTTATCTGTGAGCGTGCACGAAACCTTGCAATTCACCCATTAAATATAACAATCCAAGCCTTATTGACTTCCGACATTGTCGATACGATTGTCCAAAAGGGTACCCGCAACCCGTACCGCCATTTAATTCGCCCTATTTTTGATTATTATTATAAGTTCTATAAAAAAAGCATGCCAGGCATTAAAGGGACACCACTACACGATGTTGTTGCCTTAAGTGCCATTGTGAATCCAACGATAGTGCAATATGCACTTCGCAGGGTAAAAGTAGAAATGTTTGGAATTTTAAAGGGAGTAAGTGTTGCTGATTTTCGTGGTAATCCGGATGAGGAACCACCCGAAACATTAGACCGTATTGGATTGCGCTTTGATTATGAAAACTTCATTGCTGAATTTATTCAGGTGATGACGATGGGAGATGTAGATAGGTAGGAGTATGTAGTTCCTTCGGGGGGCGAAACGATTATTGAAAGGAAAATAGTGCATTGGTAGTACGGAATATTTACAATTTTCGGAAAATATACCCAAGCTTTCTTCTCCACATTTGGCATATAATGTGAATAAGGAAGCTTCTTTATTTGCCTAAGGTCAAGCATTACAAAATCTGGACTTTAGGGGGTGATGACATGTTGTTACATCTCTTGCTAGCAATCTTTATTGGTGGCTCTATGGGGTTGTTGGGACATGCTAAAAAACTGGGGAAAATCGAAAAACCTCGTGTGACAAAACGCTTCATCTACCTCGGCTTTTTAGAAGAAATGTTGATCGGAACCGTTGCGGCAGTATTAGTAGTAGCTTCGAGTGACACAGAATCGATTTTTCGAGTAGTGTTCCTCTCTATTTTAGCAGGTTACGGGGGAGACAGGATTATGCAGAGAGTTGATTTAGTCAGACAAGTTGGACGACGCAATGAATTGCCAACGGAAACAAAACAAGAACAGGAGAGCAAAGAGAAGAATGATGCAATTTGATTCAAAACAAGAAAAAGAAGAAAAACGCAATGTATTCTAATTGACCCTTTTGACAGGAAATCTGTGGAAAGGGTTATTTTTATATTATTCTAAAGTAAACTCCATGGCGTAAACAAATTAGCCAATAGTAGAGATGTTTCTATGAAAATGGTATAATCAGTAGCAATGATATGAAATGGAGGATTCACACTACATGATTACAGTTACTAATGTCAGTTTGCGTTATGGTGATCGCAAGCTTTTTGAAGATGTTAATATAAAGTTTACACCCGGAAATTGCTATGGCTTGATTGGTGCTAATGGTGCCGGAAAGTCTACTTTCTTAAAAATTCTTTCTGGTGAGATTGAGCCACAAACTGGTGATATTCATATGACACCAGGTGAACGCCTTGCCATTCTAAAACAAAACCACTTCGAATATGAAGAGCATGAAGTACTTAAAGTCGTTATCATGGGACATTCCCGTCTCTACGAAGTGATGCAAGAGAAAGATGCTATTTATATGAAGCCAGATTTCACTGATGAGGACGGCATGCGAGCAGCTGAACTTGAAGGCGAATTTGCGGAGTTAAATGGTTGGGAAGCAGAATCTGAAGCAGCCATCCTTTTAAAAGGATTAGGAATTTCAGAGGAACTTCACTCAAAAAAAATGGAAGACTTAACAGGATCTGAAAAAGTAAAAGTATTACTTGCACAGGCACTGTTTGGAAAGCCTGATGTTCTATTACTTGACGAGCCTACCAACAACTTGGATTTAAAAGCAATTCAGTGGTTAGAGGAATTTTTAATTAACTTTGAAAATACCGTCATTGTCGTATCCCATGACCGTCATTTCTTGAATAAAGTATGTACGCATATGGCCGACCTGGATTATGGAAAAATTCAAATCTATGTTGGAAACTATGATTTCTGGTATGAATCAAGCCAGCTCGCATCAAGAATGGCATCGGATGCAAACCGCAAAAAAGAAGAAAAAATTAAAGAACTTCAAGCGTTTATTGCGCGCTTTAGTGCGAATGCATCAAAATCTAAACAAGCAACATCTCGTAAAAAATTATTAGATAAAATTTCACTAGATGATATCAAGCCGTCCTCACGTCGTTATCCATTTGTTGGATTTACACCAGAGCGTGAAATTGGAAATGATTTATTACGTGTTGAAGGTTTAACTAAAACAATCGATGGCGTGAAGGTCCTTGACAATGTAAGCTTTATTATGAATAAAGGCGACAAGGTAGCGTTTGTGGGCAAAAGTGAAATTGCAATCACGACATTATTTAAAATTTTAATGGGTGAAATGGAAGCGGATAGTGGTACCTTTAAATGGGGTATTACCACATCACAAGCCTATTTCCCTAAGGACAATACGAAGTATTTTGAAGGAAATGAGCCAACATTAGTAGACTGGCTTCGTCAGTTCTCCCCTAATGATCAAAGTGAAAGCTTCCTGCGAGGGTTCTTAGGAAGAATGCTTTTCTCCGGAGAAGAAGTATTAAAAAAACCTAGCGTTCTTTCTGGAGGAGAAAAAGTACGCTGCATGCTATCAAAAATGATGCTAAGTGGCTCAAACGTGCTATTGCTGGATGATCCAACAAACCACTTAGACCTTGAGTCAATTACCGCTTTAAACAATGGCTTAATTGCATTTAAAGGATCCATTTTATTTACTTCACATGACCATCAGTTTGTTCAAACAATTGCAAACCGTATTATCGAAATTACACCAAATGGTCTTGTTGATAAGCAAATGACATATGACGAATACCTAGAAAATGCTGAACTTCAGAAACAAGTAGAAGCAATGTATGCATAATATGTAAAAAAAAGCCGTCTTCCAAAATAATGGAGACGGCTTTTTACACTTCTCCGGAAATATTTGAATCGCTTCCATCCTTATCATTTGTATTAAATATGCTCACACCACTATTATTTGTAATATAGACACCTGTATTAAGCGATCCTGAACCAGCAAACGTTTTTCCTGTCGATGAAGGCGAAACATTATACGAGTTACCAGCAATAATGGTTCCCTCATTCCGGTTAATCTCTATTGGCCCTAAAAAAATTGACGTCATATGCTTTGTACCACCTTTATAATCTTCATAGTACTAGCATATGGCTCCTATGGAAAAGTGAAAGGTACAAACCCCTAAAAAAACAAAAATGATAAGCCTTGATGGCTTATCACTTACCTAATAAAGCTAAAATTCCTTTGAAAATAAGGACAAATGAAAAGACGATGATTGTAACAGCACCAACTAAGTTGAACACGGAGTGCAAGCTAACTAAAACAGTATCATATGCAGTTACTCGAATCAGTGCAAAACCTGCTAAAATACACGCAACAAATAAGAATATATATTTATCCAAGTGATTTCCCTCCTTTACTTCACTATATGTCCCACCAATGGGAAAGTGAGAAAATCAGAGATGTTTTAATCAATTTTTAATATTTGGGAATAAAACAGAAAAACGTGAATAGAATGGTTTTGTTGGAAAAATGCAACGAAAGCGGAGCTTGTAAAAAAGATAGGGTGGGAACAGATGGCATTAGTGAAAAATTGTATTATCGTGTTGTTGTTTGCGTTATTAGTGGTGGGAATGATTTTATTTGGGGTAAGGACGATTGAGGCGAAGGAAAAACCAACTGTGATGATGTCAACAGAGATAATAGATGACCAAAAAACCGTCCACTTTTAAAAAGGTGACGGTTTTTTTGTGTTCATCATACCAAAACAAAAGGAGGTCCCCGAAAGGACCTCCTGACGATATGGTTATTGTTGTGAACCATTTTGAAGCTGTTGCTGTGCCATTGCAACGAGGCGTTTCGTCATCTCGCCCCCAACGGAGCCATTAGCACGTGCGGTCGTATCTGCACCAAGCTGAACTCCAAACTCATTGGCGATTTCTTCTTTCATTTGATCGAGCGCATTTTCAGCACCTGGAACCAATAGTTTGTTTCTTGCCATGATACATCACTCCCGACAAAGTTTTTGAGTAACCAAATGATTACTCATTTTTAAGGTGTCACGTTTTTCAGAAATGATGCTTGGCAAATAGGACCAATCCTGCGTTTTGCAAGATAGGGAACAATTATGAAGAGTTAGGGCACAAAAGACACTATTCAGCATTCAAACTTCTTTCCTCAAGCTTCTCCATTTCAGCTTTCATCCATTGTGGATCCAATTTTTCTCCGATAAATACCAAAGTTGGCTTGTAATTCATAAGTTCCTTTAAGTAAATGGGCGTTCCATAGGAGTATTGGAACAAATATGTATGATTTGAATGGGTAAACTTTAAATAGCCTTTTATTCGGTAAATCGTGTCAGGCATATTTCTGAGCCAATCCTCGAACAAATCAAGGTCAAGTGGCTGTGCAAATGTATGTACATACGTTTTTAGCTTCAAATCCAGATGGACATGGGCCCGTTCATGTGGCTTGCGCTCTGGTTTTTTCATGGTACGAAGATCATCAATCTTTACTGCAGCGTACTTCGTCAGTAAGCATCTTGCATCCCTATTAATTGATTGGATTTCATATAGCATTTGTCCTTGTTCCATTTCTGACAACTGGTCAATTTTATTAAGTAATAGTACATCTGCATGACGAACTTGTTCGCGTAAGAGCATTTGAAGTTGAGCACTTAGTAAGTCTCTTTCCTTCCAACGATTTACATCAAGAAGCGTCACAATCGATTGGACGAATAATTGATCAGCAAAAAGCGGTGACATGCAGGCATCCAACACTTCAATCGGATGGGCAACACCAGTAGTCTCAATATAAATCGCATCAAGATCATGGTCCTGTAAAAGCCCTTGGAGATGAACCTCAAGCTGGCCTTGAATGGTACAGCAAACACAACCATTTAATAATTCTTTAAGAGGGGTATTCTCTGAAACTGCATTTGAATCAATCGAAACCTGGCCTAATTCGTTCATGACAACAGCTACTTTTCGACCTGCTTCTTTTTCCTGAGTAAGAATATTTTGCAACAAAGTGGTCTTCCCACTTCCTAAAAATCCAGATAAAATAAAAACCTCAACTTTTTCCATAAAAACGCCTCATTCTTTCATATGATTACTCTTATTATAACGAATAATGGCAAACAGGAAAGAAAACTGAACAAATGTCGGTTTGACAGTTTCTTCCCATGCACATATACTAGAACTAACAAAATTCGAAAGGAATGGTAAGGGGCAATGGACAATTAATCTTATTTTCGTACTTATTTTTCAATACCGAAAAATTTGTATCTAGAGAATAGGATTCGTCTGCCCATTTCCATGTCCGATGGTACATGAATTAGATGTACGTTTATTTGTGCTGGGAAAAATGTGTCCTCTCTAGATACGGTCTAGGGAGGTTTTTTATGACGATTTTAAAATTAAGCGGGACACACAAAAGCTATGGAGATAAGATCATTTTAAAGGATATTGAATTTGATGTCCAAAGGGGAGATCGAATCGGGATTGTCGGAAATAATGGAGCAGGGAAAACGACCTTAGCAAACATCTTAACGGGAAAAATAGAGATGGATCGGGGTCATTTGGAGATGCCGTCTGGACCGATTTCAATTGGCTATTTAAAACAGGCTGCTGAAGATACGCTTCGTGACCTTGAGGAAGCCACGGTTTCAGGAGATATTTTAGAGCAAACAAGTCTACTTGGGTTAACAAAAATTCAGACATGGGACCAACAGAGAGGGTCACACTTAAGCGGCGGGGAAAAATCCAAGTTATCATTAGCGAAGGTTTGGGCATCAAAACCAGACTTATTATTGCTTGATGAACCAACAAACCATCTTGATTTTAAAGGGGTAGAATGGCTCATTGAGGAAATGAAGGCTTTTCCTGGTGCTATTATTGTGATCTCGCATGACCGCTATTTTCTTGATAAAACAGTCACCAAAATGATTGAAATTGAGGACGGTAAGTCGTTCATTTACCATGGAAATTATACGGATTATTCTGAAGAAAAGGAACGACAATATAAAAGTCAACTCCATCGCTATGACATGCAGCAAAAACAAAAAGCCAAAATCGAAGACCAAATGAGCAATTTGCAAAATTGGTCAGACAAAGCGCATCGCCAATCGACAAAGCAGGAGGGCTTTAAGGAATTCTACCGCGTGAAGGCTAAGAAAATGGATCAACAAAAAAAGTCAAAAAGGAAGCGACTTGAAAGGGAACTCGAAAAAAACAAGGTTGAGAAGCCAAAGGAAAAGGAAGAACTCTACTTTCATTTTAAACAAAGCAAAAAGCGGGGTAAACGAATGATTGAGGTGAAAAATGGAGGGATGAGATTTGGTGAACGGACCTTGTTTCACAATAGCCATTTCTATCTGGCGTTTGGCGAACGGCTTGGTATTCTTGGTGAAAATGGCTGTGGGAAGACGACATTGCTGCGTGTACTAATGGGAGAATCTGAGCTTTCAACGGGGGAGCTTTGGAAAAGTGATTCCTTGAAAATTGGCTATCTGTCACAGGATGTGACAGATTTGGATGAGTCGAAGACAATCCTTGAATACCTTGCACTCACAGTAAAAGATGAGATTAATGAAGCAAGGACCATTTTCGCAAACATTGGGTTTAAAGCTGATAAAATCAATCAGCCCATTTCGGCCTTAAGTTTGGGTGAAAGAACAAGGATAAAGCTTGTTAAATTATTATTGGATGAGGTAGATATATTAATACTGGATGAACCAACAAACCATCTTGATCTTGCTAGTCGCCAGTCTCTTGAAAAAATGCTGCAGTCCTTTGAAGGGACGATTCTTACCGTTTCACACGATCACTATTTTCTTGAAAAAATGTGTTCCAAACTGTTGGTATTTGAAAACCATGTCATTAAACGAGTTGAAATGGGGCTATTGGAGTATCAGAATAAAGCTTGCCAAGAACCGGTTGTTGAACAAGATAGGGAAGAAGAAAAGCTTTTGGTCGAAAATGAGATTAATGCGATAATCGGTCAATTATCATTTTTAACAAAGACCGATCCTAAATATGAGGAGCTAGACAAAAAACTATTAGACTTAATGAAAAAGAAAAGAGAACTGTGAATCCACAAGAAAAGTTCAGTGCGTAATACACTGAACTTTTTCTAATTTGTATAGGAAATTAGAAAATTAATCGTTGTGGATAACTTTTAATGGGTGTATTCAAGTCCAGCTCCAGCGCCTAGCCAGTTTTCATCTAGAATATGCTTCTGCGAGTATCTTGCGAGAAGCTTCTGAACAAGCATAGCTTGTTCCTGCGAGGATTACGCAAGGAGGCCTTCCTTAGTGCTTTGAGCATCTCGAGGTCATAAGCCAATCTGTCAAGAAGGATAAAGTACATCCTTCTCGCCATCTTTTCTTATGCTTGTCGGACTTGCACATGGAAGTGCTGACATCGACGTTTGCCACAGGACGTGGCAGTAGTTAGTCGATGTTCCCTTTCAAGGCGCTTACGCTTTTATTCTTGCTCAGGCCCCTTTCTGGATAGGGGTATATGGGAGGTGACGCTTTTTCTGATAAACAAGAACGAAAATAAACAAGAGAATGCCCAAACCGCTAAGGAGAACATGTGGGTAGATGAGCAATAATCCACTTGTGATTAAAAGAATTCTGTCGATCGTGTTAGCTTTTGTTAGAAGCCTGCCGATAATACCAGCGCTTAATGAAACAACCCCGACTACGGCAGTAAAGAATGAAACCATGATTTCAAGCGGTGAACCGTCTAATAATAATGCAGGTTCTAATACAAACATAAATGGCACGATAAAGCCGACAATTCCTAGCCGAACGGCTTCAAGCCCGACTTGGTTTGGGTTACTATCGGCAATTCCAGCTGCAGCGTAGGCTGCGACAGCAACAGGTGGTGTAATCGCTGAAAAAATGGAGAAATAAACGATAAATAAATGCGCCGCCATTAAGGAAACACCTAACTCCATTAAGGCTGGAGCTGCTAACATGGCCGTTAAAATGTATGCCGCCGCTACTGGCATTCCCATTCCTAAAATGATACAAATGAGCATTGTTAGTATTAAAGTAGGAATAAGCATACCCTCTGTTAAGCCAAGTACCACACTCGTTAACTTTCCCCCGAGACCTGTTGACATGATACCTGAAATCACTAAACCTGCTGCTGCACATGCAGTTGTAACAGGGATAGACGATTTAGCACCATCAACCATCGCTTCGAAAATTTGTTTAATGCCCATTCGTGTTTCCCTACGAAACCAGCTCACGATGACAATTGCCAAGACACCATACAAACCAGTTCTTGATGCACTATAGCCATTTAAAAGAAATGCAAGTAAAACAACAAGTGGAATAAAGTAATACCAGCCTTGCTTTAACACATGCGAGATTTTAGGAATATCTTCTTTATTTGCTTTTGGTAAATCTAATCGTATCGCTTCAAAATGAACCATGGCAAGTAAGGAAAGATAGTATAGAATGCCCGGAATAATGGCTGCTATCACGATTGAAATATAGGGAATTTGTGTAATGGCTGCCATTAAAAAGGCAGACGATCCCATAATAGGCGGTAAGATGCTACCTCCTGTTGATGCAGCTGCCTCAACTGCTGCTGCAAACGAAGGCTTGTAACCAGAGCGTTTACTAACAGGGATGGTAAAAGAGCCTGTTGTCACGACATTAGCTGTCGGGCTTCCAGAAATCATCCCAAAAAACGCACTCGCTAAAACGGCGACCTTCGCGGCTCCACCACGTGTTCTTCCTGCCAAGGCGGTTGATAACTGGAAGAAAAACTCACCCGCACCTGCTTTTTGTAAAAAGGACCCAAACAATAAGAACATGTAGACAAAGGATGCCGCAACGGCAATGGGTGACCCCCAAAGCCCATTAAAGCTAAACGCTAAATCTTCGACTACCTCTGAGAACGAAAATTCCCGATGCCAAATGAGGCCTCCTAAATGGTGACCCCATAGTGCATAGCCAACACCAATAAGGACGATGATGACAATCGGCATTCCAATCGTCCTGCGGGCTGCTTCAATGCTTAAAATGACAAAAAGGAAGCCAACTACAATATCCATAGTAGAAAGAGGGTCAACAATCGGAATCCGTTCCGAAATTCGTACTGCATGGATGTTAAAATAGATTCCAGCACCTAATGCTAAAAAAGAACAGAAATAGTCTATAAATGTTGGAGCAACACTCGTTCCATTCTTTTTTGAAAAAGTATAATACATAAACGTTAATAGGAGAATCAGAGATAAATGTGTCGCCAATAGCTGGATTGGATCCAGCTTCCCCCAAATTACGGACCACACCTGAAATACAGATAGAATAAATGCGAAACAAATAAATACGTTAAAATGTGGTCCTGTTAAGTGACGCTTTTCACCTTCAGCGAAAGCTTTTGTTAGATTATGTTTAATGCCCATCGTTGGGAGCTCCCTTCTAGAATTCGTGAATGAGTCCTTTTTCTTTCAAAAATTTTTCCGCACCTGGATGAAGCGGGACCTTCCCAACCTTACTAAAGTTTTCGTCAGAGAGATTTTGAAATTCTTTATGAACAGTTCTTAAGTATTCAAAGTTTTCATAGATCGCTTTAGTTACGCGATACACTTCTTCTTCTGGAACATCCTTATGGACAATTAATATGGCCGGTGTATATACGGTACTCACATCTTGTTCTAGGAAATCATAGCTTCCTGCAGTAATTGTGCCTTGTTCCATTCCTAATTTTTCTGCCACAACTTGTAAGATACCTTGATCCATTGAAATAAACTTCATATCATTTGTTGTGGCGGCTTCTAAGATATCACTCGAAGGAACAGATACTGCATCTCCTGTCGTATCGATTCGATTATCTGCCATCAATTCAAAGGTTGTTGATCCACTTAGATGGTCAACAGACCCACCCCAAGAAGCGATATCTTGATAGGTGACACCGTACTCTTTTAAAATCGCTCGTGTGATACGTTCACCTGCGGAACCTCGTTGGTCAACAGCAAGTCGGATCGGAATTTTCTTTTCAATCACTTCATCTAGTGAATTAAATTCTACATCTCCACGTGCAATCAGTTGATAAAAGTTAGCAGGGATGACGACGCTGATTGCCCGGATATCTGGATAGGCTTCTTTATAGGGCTCTGCTCCACTAAATGCCGCATATGCTGTCATGGCATATGAGATCCCATAGGGAACAGTGTTGGTCCCGACACTCGCAGGGTTTTCGACAATTCCTCCAGGTTCTACTGTGATAAGTGAACCTTGATTATCGCGACGAATGGATTCTGCAATTCCTTCTGTAAATACGGACCAAGCACCACCTGTTCGTCCACCGATCATAGTTGTTCGAATATCGTCAGAAGAGCCAACAGAAACCGCGCCAACCTTATTCATGCAACCTGCTAGTAGTAGAGTACACACTAATAAAATGAAGGACATAGTCCAATTTCTTTGAGACATCTTTTTTTCCCCCCAATTCGATTGGCGAATTTCCATGATCATCTATTAAAGATTTCATTCGGTTATAGATTTTTTTTGTTTCCTTCTTTAACCTGTAGGCTAATATCAAGAGCTTTAACGGAATGGGTTAAAAATCCTAATGAAATATACTGGACACCTGTTCCTGAATAGGTTGCTAAATTATCCAAGGTAATGCCTCCAGAGGCTTCGGTGATTATGCCCTTTGGTACTAACTGTACAAATTCTTTTACCTCTTCTGGGCTGCGATTATCAAACATAATGACATCCGCTCCAGCTTTTACGGCTTCTACTATTTCCTCAGCGCTTTCCGTTTCAACCTCAATTTTCACCATATGGCCAATTTTTTCACGTACGGCTTGAACGGCTTTTGTAATCGAACCACAATAGGCAATATGATTATCTTTAATCATGACACCATCATACAAACCAAATCGATGGTTCTTGCCACCGCCGGATACGACTGCATATTTATCAAGCATCCGCAGGCCCGGAATCGTTTTTCGAGTGTCGCAAACATGGATGGAAGGGTCGTTTAAAGCTTCCACACATTTATTCGTAATCGTTGCAATTCCACTCATTCTTTGCAGAAGATTTAGAATGACTCTTTCACCAGTAAGGAGATGGGCAGTTGGACCACTAACAGTCGCAATTGTATCTCCGGCTGTAACACGATCTCCGTCTAAAAAGCGTTGTTCGACTTTGATTGAGGGATCCAACAAATGATACGCTTCTTCAATTATGGATAATCCAGATATAATTCCATTTTCTTTCGCGATGAACACACCTTGACTTGTTTTTTCAAGCGGAAAAATCGATTGACTAGTGATATCTTGTTCACCAATATCTTCAAGTAAAAATTCTTGTAGCATCTTTCGTAATTTTAATAGATTCATAGTTTGCCTCCTCGAAATTATAAGTTTGATAATAATTTCACATACTTAGGTAGATGAATATGCTGAAAATCTTCAGTTTGAACAGATGATATTACAACTGTCTTGTCATCTATATTTACATATTACCAATCGAATATCAATAGTATCAAATATAAAATTTTTGGTTAATTTTGCATCGTGACAAGGGGAGGGAATCAAAAAAGGCACCATCAGAGCTAAGCCCTGCTGGTGCCTTGCATATTTGTCTAGTTCTAGGCTAACTTTGATTTTTGCTCCAAGTCAATCGCTTCTAGATGGTTGTGCTTGTCGTTGATCTTGTTAAAAAGCCCAGTTTCCGTTGCGGAAGACAGGTTCAACTGTGCCATCTACCGTGATGCCGTCGATATCCATTTCGCCTGACCCGACCATGAAATCGACATGTGTGATGCTTGAGTTTGCTCCTTTTCTCACTAACTCATCACGTGACATCGTTTTACCGCCTTCAATACAGAAAGCATATGCATTTCCAATAGCAAAGTGATTGGATGCATTTTCATCAAACAGCGTATTGTAAAAAAGAATTTTAGATTGTGAAATAGGTGAGTTATGTGGAACAAGTGCCACTTCACCTAAATAATGGCTACCTTCATCTATTTCCACAAGACGTTTTAACGTCTCTTCACCTGTTTCAGCCTTCACATCGATAATTCTTCCATTTTCAAAGGTTAATGTAAATTGATCGATCAGGCTTCCACCGTAATTAAGTGGCTTTGTGCTACTGATGAAACCATTTACACCGTCTTTTTTAGGAACTGTAAACACCTCTTCAGTCGGCATATTGGCAACGAACTCAATGTTTTGCTCATTTTTTCCACCGCCGCCAATCCATACATGGTTTTCAGGAAGTTCGACCACCAAGTCAGTTCCAGGTGCTTTATAATGTAATTTTTGATATTTTTTCTTGTTTAAGTACTCAACCTTCGCATGTAGAGTTGCGTTATGTACCTTCCACGCTTGAACCGGGTCTTCCACATTAACACGTACCGCATGGAAAATGGCATCCCATAATTTATCAACCTGCTCTTTGGCAGATAGGTCTGGGAATACTTTCTCAGCCCAGCTTTCTGAAGGTACAGCGATGACAGACCAGCTGATTTTATCAGCCTGAGAATAATTTCGGTACTTTTCCAACGCTTGTCCTGCTGTTTTATTAGCATTGGCAATTCGCTCAGGATTAACGCCTTTTAATAGATCTGGGTTAGACGAAATGATGGATAAAAAGGCAGCTCCATTTTCCGCAAGTTCTTCCATTCCTTTTGCCTTCCACATGGGATAGTCAAGAAACGCTTCGTCTGGTGCAAGGTCAAAGCGCGTGCGTGTAATCTCGTCATCACTCCACTCAACGTAAACATTTCTAGCACCAGCCTCATAGGCTTTTTTTACAACTTTTCTTACATACTCAACTGCTGAAATGGGTGCATTTATAAGAAGGTTTTGTCCATTTTGAACATTGACACCAACCCGAACGGCTAAATCAGCATATTTTTCAAGCGTTTGTTCGAACTTAGACATATGTAATCTCCTTTTATTGTGCTATACATAGCACGAATGTAAGTACTTCCATTCTAGTGTAACAGAATCTCTTCGATGGGCGAAATACCTTTTTTTAAAAAATAGGCAGATGTACATTGACTTGTAAGTGATTGTGATTTAATGTATTAAGTGTACTACATGAGGTAATACAGATAAAACGCATTAAGTATGAACGACTGAAAGGGGTGTTCTGCTTGTATTTTCATTTAGATGAACGCAGCAATACACCAATTTGGGAACAAATTGTTAACCAAGTAAAGGAGCTCATTTTAAAAGGGGTCCTTCATCCAGATGAAAAATTACTAAGTGTTCGTGAGCTTTCTTCAACCTTGCTAGTGAACCCCAACACCGTCAGCAAAGCATATCAAGAGCTTGAACGACAGGGAATCATCGAAACACGAAGGGGAAAGGGGACATTTGTTTCTGGGCAACTTCCAAACAAGGTGGATGAAGAAAAAGTGGAGGAAATCAAACAATCATTAAAGCTTTTGCTCGTAGAAGCCTCATATTTAGGGATAAATAAAGAAACCTTTGTTGAGTGGGTCGAGAACTATGTGAAGGAGTTAGGGGGGAACAGCAGTGATGCTTAATGTACAAAATCTTTCAAAAAGCATTGAAGGAGAAACAGTCTTGAAGGAAATCTCATTTTCATTAGATGAAGGATCCATTGTCGGATTGGTCGGGCGAAATGGAGTAGGAAAAACAACATTGCTTAAAAGCCTTGTTGGCATTTTAGATGCCGATCAAGGGGAGGTTGTGTTTCTAGGGAAAAACATCGTGTCAAACCCTGAAGTGAAGGGGGAAATGGTCTTTGTTCCAGATTCAAATTCAGCGTTCAATGGCTACAGTATTAAAGAACTTGTGACTTTGTATGAGGCTGTCTATGTGAATTTTGAAACCTCCTATTTTTACCAGCTTCTACAGCGTTTCAACCTTCCAGAGAAGCGGAAAATTCGGACCCTCTCTCGTGGAATGAAGGCCTTGTTATTTATCATTTTGGCCATTTCAACAAAGGCAAAGCTCATTATATTAGATGAACCTACAAATGGACTCGATGTCATAATAAAAAGGAAAATCCTGCAGTTTCTCTTAGAAGAAGTTTCGGAATCGAGGGTTTCACTCCTTATTTCAAGTCACCATTTAGAGGAACTCGAGAAAATTGCCGATACAATCATTATGTTAAAGGATGGCGAGATTGAAACAATCGTCTCAATGGAGGATACGCGGCATTATTATAAAAAAATCCAGGTGGTTTTTAAAGAAAAAGGGATTCCTGAAAGATTCAAACAAATCCCAAACATGAAGGTCTTATCTCAAATCGGCCGTGTTAACACACTTTTGATAAAAGAAAATATAGAAGAAATTATTTCAACATTAAAAGAGGAACAGCCCCTGCTTTTAGAGGAATTGCCCGTTGACTTAGAAGACATATTTGTGTCGACATTAGGAGGGGATGACATTGTTTAATAAAGCACTTTGGCTAAAGAATTATAAGCAATCAAAGTTTGTTGTGTGGGGACTTTGGGTGGTTTGCTTGTACTTTGCTTATAAACTTTATACGTTTATTGATATTCAGGAACGCTCCATGCAACTTCATACCAATGAATGGGGGAGTATAGAAAACTATTCCTTTCATTTTCATAACTTTTTGGAGGTTGGCGTTTTCCAAATGATTGTGATTGTGTTATTAGCTTCCATTCTAATTGGGTTAGAACGGACCAATCAAAGTTTGGATTTTACACTTTCACTCCCATATAAAAGACAAGAAATCTTTTTTAATAAATGGTTATTTGGAGTTACGCATATCTTTTCCGCACTAACTGTCAGTGTGTTCATTTCAGGATTTATTTTAGTTAACTCTAAGGTTCACGACTATTTACCTTTATCGGCGTTAGGAATCTATTTTGTCATCGCTCTTTTCTCACTGATTGGGATCTATTCCTTCAGTCTATTGATGGGTTTCATTGGGGCGAGTATCGTTTCGCAATTTGCCTTTAGTATACTGTTTCTTTTTCTGCCGAACGGCTTATATCATCTTGTTATTCACGCAGTTGGATATCACTATTATGCGATTACGGGAACACCATTTTATAAACTATTTGATCTATACAATGTAGATGTCATTTTTGATTTTCTGTCTTTTCCAATCATGTTATTTGATGTAGATAACTTTATCAATGATGTCTTTGTTTGGAAGCAATCAAGTCCAACCCTTGTACTGCTGTTTCTCATTGTTCCAGCTGTTGTAACAGGGTTATCCCTATTTTTTATGAAGGTTTTAGCGAACCGAATAAAAAGTGAAAACAATGGTAAAATATTGGCCTATGAGAAGTTGTTGCCTTATTTAAAAGTAGGGGTGTTCATCTGTTTCTACCTATTTGGTGGTATGGTATTTGGTTCATTCAATTACTACGACGAACTTCCGAGCCTTCTATCTTATCATTTAGGTGGACTTGGCTTCAGCCTGATTGCCTATTTCATCCTCATCAAACTTGCTGGAATGCGAATGGTATTCGGACGAAAATAGGGGATGGGAAAATTTAGACGAATGACGAACCAGATGGTCCTTTTAAAATGAAACTTTACCCACCCCTTCATCGTATAAAGAGGAGAAAAGGGGTGTTTTTTGTGTCTGAAAGACCTGTATTGAAGTTGCCAAAAACACGATCTGAAAAACGCTTAGAGTTGCTCTCAGCGGTAATTTTAGTTGGTATATATGGTTTTGTTATTGTGAATTGGAGCGAGATTCCAGACCGAGTACCGACCCATTTTAACATTGCCGGGGAGCCTGATAGCTGGGGTGGAAAAGCAAGTGTCTTCATTCTCCCCATTATCGCTACTTTTTTATTTAAGACGATGTTTATCTTAAGTAAATTTCCCCATATCCATAATTACCCTGTCGAGGTAACACCAGAAAATGCGGAAGGCATTTATAGAAACTCTCGAAAAATGCTGGTTACCATGAACTTTTTTCTTACTTTCTTTTTAGCGATCGGTTCTTGGGAAATGGTGACCGTTGCCCAGGGCAAAGAAGGGTTAGGGATGTGGTACATGATTGTGTTCTTCGTGTCTATGTTCGGAACAATGGGGTATTATATGTACAAGATGTTCAAATTACGTAAAAAATAGTGTAACAAAAAGGGACCACAGGTGCCCCAAACTTTTTAATGAAAGTAGGAAATTAACAATGTTAATTGAAATTATTGTCCAACATGCCCAAGATGCAAGATTAGCAGAAGAACATGGGGCAAATCGTTTAGAATTGGTTACGGCGATGACAGAAGGTGGTTTAACCCCTTCATATGGAATCATCAATGATGTTGTCCAAGCAGTCTCTATTCCTGTTCACGTCATGGTGCGTCCTCATGGTTATTCGTTTACATACTCCGAAGACGATAAGCGTGTTATTTTAGAGGATGTTAGAGTGTGTAAAGAACTTGGGGCAGCTGGGATTGTATTTGGATCCTTAACTGAAAATGGTGAAATCGATGAAGCATTTCTTGAAAAAGTGATTGAGGCTGCGGATGGTATGAAGATTACGTTCCACCGTGCGATCGATGAGGCAAAGGATATAATTGAAGCCTACAAAACCTTACAAAAATACAGCGATTATATTCAAACAGTGTTAACCTCTGGAGGGGCACCTAAGGCATTGGATGGGGTGGAAAACCTTAAGAAGATGTTGTCTCTCTCTAGCGAAAAGCCATCTCCAGTAATTATGCCGGGTTCAGGCCTTTCACATAATAACATCGTAGAGCTTCACGAAAAACTTCACGCAACGGAATACCATTTCGGGTCGGCTGTCCGGATGAATGGGAAGTTTAGCGAACCAATAAATGGGAATACTATAAAAACAATAAGGGATTTAATAAGCTAATACAACAAGGATGTCTGAATCAAGAATTTGGGCATCCTTTTAATTTGGAAAATTGGCTGACGATGATAAATGAGCGCTAAAGTAGATAGAAATGATACGCAAAATCAACTAAAGGGAGAGTGAAATCAATGGAAGTTCTCTTTAAACACCTCGAAACCATCTGTAAACAGCATTTTTTAACCGAAAAAATCCTCCTAGTGGATTCATATAGGATTGGCGAGCAAATGATAAGGCAGTTTACTCAAAAAAATAATCATGTCATCAATCTTAAAATCAAAACAATCAAGGATCTAGCACTTGATGCTGCGACAACAGAACAAAATCACCTGATAAGCGAGGCTCTCGGTCCTCATTTGATGTATGCCATATTAACCGAGCAAAAACGAAACCTAAACTATTTTCATGAAGTCGAGATCACGCCAGCCTTAAGCCAACGTATGTATCAAACAATAAGGCAGCTTCGAATGGCGGGATACACTAGTAGCACACTTTCAAGAGAACCATTTGTTTCACAAACAAAGGGTGAAGATATGATGCTCATTTTAGAGGATTACGAGCGGCTTCTTACTGAATATAAACTAATTGATGAGGCGGACCTTTATCGAAATGCGCTAGGAAAATATGATTCTAGAAATCAGATATTCATACTTCAAAGCAACCTTAGGCTTGCATATGTACAGGCAGAATTTTTAAAAACTGCCCTTCCAACCAACTATTTTCATTTACCAATGGAAGCTGTTCGTGGCGTTGCGATTCCTGAGAGTTCGTCTTTTTCGAAGGTTGTGTTTGGTGATGAAACACCATTAAGCTATTTATTTGATGTGGAAAATGCACCAACAACTGTGCCAACTCTTTCGCTTTTTTCAGCAAAGACTGAAGAATCGGAGCTAAAGGAGGTCATCTATCGAATCAAAGAAAAAGGCATTTGCTTTGATGAGGTTGCAATCTTTTGCACCTCAAGCGCCCAATATGTAACCGCCATGTATCACATAGCACAGCGTTTACAAGTGCCGGTTACCTTTGGCGAAGGGATCCCGACTGGGTTTACGAAACCAGGAAAACTGGTGGCGGGCATCCTAGCTTGGATGAAGGATTATTATAGTGTGCAAGCATTTTTAAAGCTTCTTCAGGAAAATTTGCTGGACTTGGGGGAGGATGCACCATCAAAAAGAAAATGGGCAACTTATCTTCGGGGAGCGAATATCGGTTGGGGAAAAGAGCGTTATCCTTCACAGATCAATGCGAAAATGCATGAACTTGCTGAAGAAGATTCCAGAATCCCTGAATATCAATGGCTGTTAACATGGTTTACGAATATATTCAAACATATGCCAACTGTTGATAGCGATGGGACAGTTATTTATGGAGACCTGCTAAAAACAATCAAGTATTTTCTTCAGGATTATTGCAAGGTTTCTTCAGGTTTTGACCAGTCAGCAAAAGAATCTTTGCTTGAGCGAATTGAGGATTTGCTTCCATACGCCAATGAATCCGTATCCAATGTCTACCAAAAGTTCGAGGATGATTTCCTCTCTATTTCCATTGGGCATTCGCGACCTAAGCCTGGCTACTTACATATCACTTCTTACAAGAACGGGCTTTACATGAATCGTGAGCATTTGTTTATTGTAGGGATGGACAATAGGAGGTTTCCGGGAATGGCAGGTGAGGACCCACTTCTACTAGATGCGGAAAGAGAAAAACTAGGAAGACTTCTACCATTACAAAAAGATAAGTCGAAAGAAGACCTATATTCCATGCTGCAGCTATTGGCTTCAGCGGCAAAAAATGAGATTACGGTTAGTTATTGTAGATTCGATATCAATGAAAATCGAGCCATTTCACCGACGTATTTGTTTTTACAATGCTATCGAATTCATACTGGTAACCTATCTGCAGATTTTAAGACGCTGCAAAACAAAGTCCCTGGTGTGAAACATACGCTAGAAAATGAAGACTGGTGGTATGAGAAAATCACAAACTCTCAAACTGTTCAGCTTGATCAAGCATTATTAGCGGATTTTTCAAATATTACAAGAGGGCTTCATGCGGAAAAAATGAGACAGGATCCAGCTTTTACGGTATACGAAGGAAAAATTGAAAGTGATACGACTGGATTTGATCCTCGGAAGAATCCGGATATTACGATTTCAGCTGGAAAGCTTGAAAAAATTGCAAAATGCCCTTATGCCTATTTTTTAGAAAATGTGCTGCGATTAAAAGTAAATGAAGACATTACCTATGACCCAACGAAATGGTTGGATGCCAAAACGAGGGGAACTCTGTTGCACGAAATTTTTGAGACCTTTTATCAAGAAATGAAAGAGCGTCAAGAAAAGCCTTCCTACGAGAAACACATTAGTCTTCTAACCAAGATTGCAAACGAAAGGCTGGAATATGTAAAAACGGTTGTTCCGCCACCCAATCCAAGAACGGAAAGACTAGAGTCAGAGGAAATCATCGAGTCGTGTGAGACCTTTTTGAAAATCGAAGAGGAAAATAGCGAACTTGGTGAACCATTGTATTTTGAATATTCATTTGGAAAAGATGCACCAGCTATGATTGAGCTTCCATCTGGAACGGTTCATGTAAGAGGAATCATTGACCGCGTAGACAAACTCCCAGATGGCTCCTACCATATCATTGATTATAAAACGGGAAGCAGTTGGGGTTATCATAGCAAGGAGTTTTTTAAAGGTGGAAGACAGCTGCAGCATCTCCTATACACCCTCGCAATCGAGGCCCATTTGGGAATGGAGGATGGTGCGGTTAAAAAGAGCTCCTATCTATTTCCGACACGAAAAGGAGCGGGGAAACGCTTTGTGAGGGAGCAAGAAGAAACGACCCGAACCAACGGTAAAGATATTTTAGACAAACTCCTTTCGATTGTCGAGCACGGTCATTTTACGATGACTGACGATGAGAATGAATGTAAATTCTGTGATTTTAAACATATTTGCAGACGTTCCACTTATGATAAGGATGCATTAACACAAAAGCAACAGGATGAGACGGCAGAAGGACTAAAAAGCTTTAAGGGGGTGCGCGCTTATGACTAAGCTAATTGTCGATCAGGAGGCAAGGGATAAAATTACAACCGTACTTGATCAAAATTTCCTTGTAGAAGCCGGGGCTGGCTCTGGGAAAACAACGAGCCTAGTGGATCGGATGGTAAACCTGATTTATACAGGAACAGCAAAAATAGACGAGATAGTCGCGATTACCTTTACAAAAAAAGCGGCAGATGAATTGAAAACAAGGTTCCTAACGGTTCTTGAGAAAAAATGTAAAGAAGAATCAAACGTTGAAGTGAAATTTCTGCTCGAGGATGCCTTACAAAACATCGAACAATCATTTATCGGAACGGTCCATTCCTTTTGTGCACGTTTACTGCGGGAGCGGCCAGTTGAAGCCGGGGTTGATGTCAATTTCTCTGAACTTGAGGATACAGAGGATGACAAAATTGCTGAAGCAGCTTGGTTCGTTTACACACAGAAATTGGAGCAGGATGATCCACAGAAATCAACAATCATGAAGGATTTAGGAATTCGGGAGCAAGATTTATTGGAGAGTTTTTGTGAAATAAAGAACTACCCCGATGTGGAGTGGGCAAGGGAAGTGGTAGAAAAACCAAATCTTGATGAGGTTTTTCGACGTTTTATCACGCTCTTAAAAGAGGCAAGCCGATGTATCCCGAATGATATTCTAAACGGTCCAGACAGTCTCCAGGAAGCCATTGATGATGCTCTTCGTCATGTTCGATACGATGACAATACAGATGCTCTAAAGATTAAGATTTTTCAGCTGTTTGATAAAAAATTAACGATAACACAGTACAAGTGGTCCTCAAAAGAAGATGCAAAGGAATATCATGCCAGAATTACTGATTTTTTTGAAGTTCACATCCAGCCTTTACTGGTAAGATGGGGCGAATATTGCCATCCATTCGTAATTGAGCTGTTTCATGGAGCAATGGTAGTCTATGAAAAAATGAAGCAAGAACGTTCGTTGATGAATTTTCAGGATTTATTAATGAGAACAGCAGCTCTTTTAAAGGAGAATGCAGAGGTTCGTTCGTATTTTCAAGAAAAGTACAAAAGACTGCTTGTCGACGAATTTCAGGATACGGATCCAATTCAAGCGGAGATCATGTTTTATTTAACCGGTGAAGATGTAAGCGAAACGAATTGGACCAAGTGCAAACCGCGTCCGGGTTCGCTTTTTGTGGTGGGGGATCCGAAGCAAGCGATTTATCGTTTTCGACGAGCAGATATTGATATTTACAATCTGGTGAAGGACCTGATTGAAGCCCATGGTGGGGAAGTGCTTCAGTTAATAATGAACTTTAGAACAGTTGATACTGTTACAAACTTATTGAATGAGGTATTTAAGGAGCAATTGCCGGAAAAAGAGATTGTTCATCAGGCCGCATATCGTCCGCTCCATTCCTATAAGAACGCAAGCGACTCTGGTTTCTCGGGGATTAAAAGACTGGTTTTAGCAGACGAATTCGCGAAGAATAAAACAATCACGGTTGAAGAAGATGCAACAAACATTACGTCTTATATTCAAAAATTAATAAATGAAGGTCACGAGCCACATGAATTTATGATTTTAACAAGGCAGAAAGACGGAATCGATGTGTACGCCACAAAACTTGAGGAAGCAGGGATCCCGGTTAGTGTCAGTGGTGAAATGGAGATTGGCACGATTCTTGAATTTCAGGATCTTATTCGTCTGCTTGAAGCAATTGTCGATCCTGCCGATGAGATTGCTTTTGTAGCAGCATTGCGTACCATTTGGTTTGGGATCAGTGATGAAGAGCTATTCCAATGGGGGCAGGCAGGTGGTGCTTTTCACCTGTATGCCGGGACGCCCGACAGCTTACATTCTGATACGAAACAGCATATGGAAACGGCACTTTCAAAGCTCAAACAATATGCAAAGTGGAAAACCGCCTTTTCACCAGTAGTGGCAATTGAAAATATAATCGAGGATATTGGTCTCTATCCATTGTTCCTAGCTAAAAGCTATGGAAAAAGAGAGGCGACGAACCTGCTGCAAATGATTGAAGCACTACGGGAGAAAGAGGAAGACGAGGCAACAACCTTCAGCCAAGCAGTCGAAATTGTTAAACAGCAAATTGAAGAAAAAACAAAAGTCGTCAATCTTGAGGAAGATGAAAATGCAGTCCGAATTATGAATGTCCATAAAGCAAAAGGCTTAGAGGCATCCATTGTTTTCCTGGCCCATCCTGGAAAAAAGCCTGAGATACGGAATAAAATATGGTCCCATATTCGTAGGGAAGAGCAAGCGTCAACGGGGTATTTTATGTTTGAGAAAAAGCAAGGCTTCGCGCGAAAACCTGTTGCACAGCCTCTACACTGGGAGGACTATCTTGATGCAGAGGAAGCATATTTGCTTGCTGAGGAAATCCGGGTTCTATATGTGGCTGCAACAAGGGCTGAGAAAGCGATGATTATCAGTACATTTCAATCAAAAAACAATAAAAATCCGTGGAATCTGCTGCTTGAAGGTTTACCTGGGGTTGAGGATCTTGAAATAGCTGAATCAATTCATGAAGAAAAAGAGTTAAAAAGTGGGATAATCACACGTGAAGAATTTATTGAAGAAACACAGGGATTACTTGATTGGATTGATGATCGGAAACAACCTTCTTATTTAACATATAGTCCAACTGAGGACAAACAGGATATCCACACACTCGGAATTGAACGTGAGGAAGGTGGAGGACTGACATGGGGGACTGCCATCCACGAGGTATTTGAAAAGATCGTCAACGGGGATGAAACTGAAGAAGTGATTACCTCCTCCTTGAAAAAACATGACATTTCATTAGGTAGAAGAGATGAAGTTTCACAAACAGTCGCTCATTTTAAACAATCCATGATTTGGGCAGAGCTTCAACTTGCTAACCTTGTATTAACAGAGGTTCCGTTTATGGTAAAAATCGATGCTTCTGATCAATTGTATTCGTATATAGAAAAAGGGAACAATGCTGAGACGATTTTTGTTAGTGGAGTAATTGATCTCGTGTACAAGCTGAATGGGGCATGGAAGATTGTCGATTATAAAACGGATCGACCAAAAGATCTTGCTAAGCTTCCGGACCTTGTGAAATTTTATCAAAATCAAATCGATTTTTATCAACGAATTTGGGAGCGAATGACGGGTGAAAAAGTAGCGGACAAGCAGCTTTATTTTGTGACACCGAATAAAATTGTTAGTGTGTAATCGTATTGGATATTTGTTCCAGATGAAGGGCCGAATAAAGTAAAATCGCATTCAAACGGTTCTTCGTTCCTGTCAGGCACATGTATGTTTTTGCTAAAAGTGACGAACTTTAACAAGTAAGACTCGTCAAAAGGGGAGCGCTCCAATGAAGAAGATTGCCGTCATCGGGGGAACTGGATTAATAGGTTCCATTCTTGAAGCAGGACTACACGATAAATACGAAATCATCATTCTCGATAAAAATGTGGACAATCATCCGAACCACATCGAAGTGGATGCAACAAACTTTGAAGATCTTGTGAGTAAAATTCCAGAGAACTGTGCCGCACTGGTAAACCTGTTAAATGTAAACACAAAAAATGATTTTACCGATCTAAGCCAATTTCAAAAAAAGACCGAAATACACTTTCTTGCATCCTTCTACATTTTAAGGGCGGCAATTGAACTTGGAATCCCAAAGGTGGTTTATGCTAGCAGTAATCATGTGACCGATTTTTATGAAAAGGATGGGATTTCATTACTTGGTCGTGAGATCACAGTTAATGATTATCCCTACTCAAAAACATTGTACGGTACACTTAAATTAGCATCAGAAAATATCGGCCATATTTTAGCCTACGAGAAAGAAAACAATCTTTCCGTTATTAATTTACGAATTGGCAGTGTCAGAAGAGACGAGGTGAAGGATTTACAAACGAAACCTCGGATCAATAAAACCTTATTAAGCCAAAAAGATGTGGTCCAGTTATTTGATTTAGCCATCGAATCAACTATTAAGTTTGGTACATATTATGGCGTTTCAGACAATAAAGATAAACCGTGGTCAACTGAAAACGCAACCCGTGAGCTTGGATTTGTCTCAAAGATGAATTCAGAGGATGTGCTGGACCGGGCCGCTGCCGAGTTAGATAGCTTTATTTCATACAACGAAGATTTAGAAAATCAAGATTGGCTTAACTAAAATCATGTCCCAGCAAAGGGCATGATTTTTTAAATTGAATGTTTTCATTTTTGTCCATTTGATATAATGATAGAATAACCCTAAAGGGGGTTGTGACTATTTTGAAAAAGAGGAAAATGATGTTACTTTCAATTGGAATTTTACTCATAATTGGTGTTATCTATTTCGGAAGAATTCATTATAAAATTTCATATTATGCTGAAACTCAACCCCCAATGGATGCTGATTATTTGATTATTCTTGGGGCAAAGGTGAATAGTGAAATACCTTCGCTTGCATTGCAATATAGAATTGATGCCGCAGCTGAGTACGCGAAGGAGAACGAGAATACGATCTTGATTGCATCAGGTGGCCAGGGACCAGGGGAAGATATCACAGAAGCTGAGGCAATGAGACGAGAACTTGTTGACAAAGGAATTTCGGAATCAAGAATTTACCTTGAAGACAGGTCAACAAGTACATATGAAAACATTAAATTCTCAAAAGAATTTATCCCTGAGGATGCAAAGCTTGGGATTATTGTAACGAATGATTATCATCTTTATCGCTCAATCCAAATTGCGGAAGATGCTGGTTTAAAGGTGAAAGGTTTGCCGGCAAAAACACCGCAAGTTACATTGCTAAAAGCGTACAGTCGCGAGTATTTGTCGGTTACGAAATATTATATGGAAAAGTATATTCTTAAATAAAAACAACGCCCAATCGAGCGTTGTTTTCGCTTTTAGCCTTCAACTGCTTCAAGCAATAAGTCTACGATATGGACTGCCCGCATTTTATCGGATAATCCTTCGCGTTCAATGCCCAGCTTCATCTGCAGTAAGCAGCCTGGGTTCGCTGTGACAATTGTTTTTGCCTGAGTATCTTTCACATTTTTCATTTTGGAATCCAATATTTTCATCGACATTTCAGACTCTACGATATTATAAATCCCGGCTGAGCCACAACAGCTATCCGCATTTTTCATTTCCAAATAGCTTGCACCACCAATGGCTTGAAGAAGCTTTCTTGGCTCTGAAGCGGTCTTCATCACATTTCGCAAATGGCAGGAGTCCTGATAAGTGATTACTTGTGTAGGAAGCGAAAGCTCTTTTTTATGAAACTCTAATTCAACTAAAATAGAAGAAATATCCTTAAGCTTTTTCGAAAATGCTTTCGCCCGTTCTGACCACACGGGCTCATCTTTTAGAAGATGGCCATAATCAATTAAAAAGGCACCACAGCCACCCGCATTTGTAATGATATAATCTGCTTCAATTTCTTCAAATGCGGTAATATTTTGTTTTGCAAGTTCTTTGGCTTTGTTTTTTTCACCACTATGCCCATGCAATGCACCACAACAAGCCTGTGTTTTAGGAATGACAATCTCACAACCTGCTAATTGAAGCAGCTTCATTGTGGCATCATTTGTTTTCATGAACATTGTATCCATTAAACAGCCTGTGAAAAAGGAAACTTTTTTCTTTTGAACGCCAATCGGTTCAAGGTGATATGGCCGATTTTTTAGTTCCTTTAAGCTAGGAACCTCTGGAAGCACACGTTCCATCGTCGCCATACTATCAGGTAAAAACTTCAATAGCCCACTTTTATGAACGACTTTTTGTATGCCGGAACGCTGGTAGACACCTAATAACCCAGTTAAAGTACGCATGCGATTTTGATGAGGGAACAGACCTTCAAAAACCGTTTTTCTCACAGCTTTCGCTGGTAGGGAATGCTTTTTATTTTGATTTACGATATCTCTAGCTTCTTCTAAAAGATGCCCGTAATTTACGCCGGAGGGACAAACGGGTTCACAAGCGCGACAACCCAAGCACATGTTCAACGATTTTTCGAAGTCCTCATCAGGTTCAATGAGACCATCTACAACAGCCATCATTAACGCAATTCTTCCGCGCGGGGAGTGGGATTCCTGGTAGCCGGATTCGATATAGGTTGGGCAGGTTGGTAGACAGAACCCGCAGCGCATGCAATTCAATAACTCATTCTGATCCATTCTTGATTGGAAATCAGCTTTGATTTTTTGTTGTTCGTGAATTGTTGTCATTTAGAAACCACCACACGTTTTCTTGAATCCTTTGCGAACATCTTACCTGGATTCATAATATTATTTGGATCCAGTCCGGTTTTAATGGCTTGCATCGCAGCAATCCCCGGAGCACCTAGCTTCATCTCAAGATATGGAGCCTTCATCACGCCTACACCATGTTCACCCGTAATCGTCCCGCCAAGCTCAATTGCCTTTTGAAAAATTTCTTCAAAAGCTTTTTCGACTCGCTCAATTTCTTCACGGTCTCTGACATCTGTTAAGCAAGTAGGATGAAGGTTTCCATCACCGGCATGGCCAAAGGTACAAATCCTTAGGTCATATTTTGTCGCGATTTCTTCAATCGCTTTTACCATTTTGGCAATTTCAGAACGTGGAACAGTCGCATCCTCTAAAATGGTTGTTGGTTTTAATCGTGCAAGGGCAGAAAGTGCAGCCCGTCTTGCTGTCCTTAAACTTTCAGCTTCTTCTTCAGATTCAGCGGATTTTACAGATACGGCATTTTCAGCTTTACAAATCTCTATAATTCTCTCAATATCTCGTTTTACGATTTCAGCAGGACCATCTTGTTCAATCAGAAGTATTGCTTTTACATCTGTCGGAAGGCCGATTTGTGCGAAAGCCTCGACTGCTTCAAGTGTAGGCTGGTCTAAGAATTCAAGAGTAATCGGAATAATTTTACTAGCGATGATTTTTGAAACTGTTTTGGCAGCGGCCTCCAAGTCCTGATAAAGGGCAAGAATGGTTTCCTTTGTTTCGGGCATTGGGATGAGTTTAAGTGTGGCCTCCGTAATGATACCAAGTGTACCCTCCGAGCCGACAAAAAGCCGTGTCAGGTCATATCCAGCCACATCCTTTGCGAGCTTTCCACCGGTTTTGATGATATCTCCATTCGCGAGAACAACCTCAAGCCCCATTACATAGTCGCGTGTTACACCATATTTAAGGCCACGTAATCCGCCAGAATTTTCGTTGATGTTGCCACCGATGGTTGATATTTTCATCGAGCCAGGGTCTGGCGGATAAAATAAACCATTTGCCTCTACGGCGTTTGTTACTTCCTGCGTAATCACTCCTGGTTGGACCGTGATTGTTAAATTTTCCTCATCGATTTCTAATATCTTGTTTAAATGTTTAAAGAGAAGGACGACTCCACCCTCAGTTGGACAAGTGCCTGCGCAAAGATTTGTCCCAGAACCGCGGGGGACAATCGGAATTTTATATTCATTACAGACCTTGACGATTTCTGAGATTTCCTGTTTGTTTCGAGGAGAAATGACCGCATCAGGCATCGACTGGAATTGTGGGGTAGCATCATAGGAGTAGACAAGCCGCCCTGTAGATGAATCATCATAATTTTCCGGACCGACAATGTTTAAAAATTGTTGTTTTGCTTTTACATCAATCATGATAACGCCTCCAATTAACTTCTTATATTAAGCATAAAAAAAAGCGGAGAAATCCGCTATAGAGAAGTCTACAAATTTTAATGTTTTTCTTGGCTTACTTTTATAGATTTATCCAATAGTAATATACCAAGATAAAGTGTTGCTAAATCTACAAAATTTCTTGGGTGTAGTCCCGTTTTCTCTTCGATTTTATTAAAACGGTAGGTAAGAGTATTCACATGAATATGAAGAGTCTCAGCAGTTTCTTTGATCGACTGATTATGTACAATATATTCAATTAAAGTCCCTAACAACTCGGTATCATCTAGAAGCATACCGATTGTACGATTAAGATATTCCACTTGTACTTTGTTACTTGTTTCATGAATGAGCATTTCCAATTTTAAGTCATCATCAAATTTTATCGAGTTATTCTTTTTAGCAATTTGAAGGGCACGCTCAGCTTCATCAAATGATTTTCTTAGCGTATAATCCTCACTGCCCACTCCAAATGAGACTTTCGCAGTAAATTTACTTTCCAGTTCCGATTTAATGTTTCGAAGCATTTTTTGAATTTGATCTTTTGAACGGTCTGTTAAAAGGAGAAGGAATCGATCATTTCCCCATCTGACAAAAATTTCATTCGCGTGTAAAAAGGATCTTTGCTGTAGCAGATTAGCTATCTCCCGAAGCTGAACTTCTGTTTCACTTGTGATCGACCCGAATACAACCTGTCGTTTTATTTCAAGATCTATACCTAGATGTTCTGCTCGTTTATTAAATTCCTCACTTTCTTCCCTACTTTGAAGCCAATCGAAAACAAAGGTCTCAAGTACGCGGGACTCCAATTCGATTTGCTCAGCATAGTAGCTCTCTTGGATTAGTAGCTCAGTCATTTTTTTCAAAAGCTCTCCATATGCAGAAACCTTTTCGGGATCCCCGGTAATCCCTATTACACCAACAACCTTTTCTTTAAAAAGAATAGGTAAATTGATGCCGGCTTTTACCCCTTTTAATTGATTTTCCATATCTTTTGTAATGATCATTTTCTTCTGGTCCTGACTTGCAAGAAGTGCACCTTCGTGAAAGTTTCCAATTCGACTTGTATCCGTACTTGCGATAATCGTTCCTGAAACATCGACAATGATAATATCCTCATCAATTAATCGACGTACTTCTCTACTAATTTTTTTAGCAAGCGATGGTATTAGCATGAAAAATCCTCCGGGTTCTTTATTAATGTTTATTCTATCATTTCAAAAAACTGTTGCAATTTCATTTTTTAAGCATATGAAGTTTTTCTGTTTTATAATAGAGGGTGGATAATGTGGACATAGTGTAGATAGACAAGTTTGGAAGGGAAGAAAACAGATGTTTCAAGATATATCAGTTGATGAGTTGCGGGAATTACAGAAGGAAAAGGCGATCGCGATCGTTGATGTGCGCTCACCTTCTGAATTTGCCGAATCGAAAATACCTGGCAGTGTGAATATACCGATATTTACAGATGAAGAACGAGCTGAAATTGGTACAGTCTATAAACAAATTAGTCCTGATGCGGCCAAGGAAAAAGGACTAGAAATTGTATCGGCCAAGCTTCCAAATTTTATTAAAGAATTTGCTAAGCTCCCACAGGAGGAGAAGGTTGTTTATTGCTGGCGTGGTGGGATGCGCAGTAAAACATCTGCAACACTCATCGATTTAATGGGAATCAAGGCAAAACGGCTGATTGGTGGAATCCGTGGCTATCGGACTTGGGTTGTTGAAAAATTGGAAGAGCTTGAAAAAGAATTTAAACCGAAGGCCCTGGTAATTAACGGATATACAGGTTCGGGGAAAACAAAAATTTTAATTGACCTTCAAGAAAAGGGATACCCCGTTATGGATTTAGAAGGCATGGCGAATCATCGTGGTTCGGTGTTTGGGATGATTGGGAAAAAACCGCACACTCAAAAGGTGTTTGACCTGATGTTTGTGGAGCGGGCACTTCAGCTAAAGGAAACTCCATATGTTTTGCTTGAGGCAGAGAGCAAACGAGTTGGTCGAGCCACACTACCGGATTTTTTACTCGACATTAAAGAACAGGGATACCATATTTTTGTTGACCTGCCAATGGAGGAACGAGTCTTAAACATATTAGAGGATTATCGTCCATGGGAATTTCCGAATGAATGCATGTCAGCCTTCCAACGAATCAAAAAGAGAATTCATACTCCAGTTGCAGCACAGATTGAAAAAGATCTTGAAACCGGAAATTACAATTCGGCAGTAAAATTACTATTGGAATATTATTATGACCCGAGATACCATCATACTGCGGAACAAATACCTGAAGAACGAAGTACGGTTTTACATGTAAAAAACGTTGAAGAAGCTATACAATCAATCAAAGAACTAATTGCTGAAAAAACAACAAAAGCCTAAACAAATGGATGAGAATGTAAAAGACCTAGCGCCCTTAGCACTAGGTCTTTTGGAAATTTTTTAGCATTTCATTAGACTTAAGAATCATATATTATTTTTCTAGTAAAAGACGGACATATACCTGTCAACTTTCGTCGAATGTTTTAGCGTAATTCAAAATTAGGGGGAACTAACACATGTCAAAAACAAAGTTCAAGAAGTCAATCATTAGCGGAACAGTAGCATCTGCACTTATTCTTTCATTAGCAACACCTGCTGCTTTTGCTAACGAGGAAGAAGTACAACAAGAAACAGTTGTTGAAGAAATCCCGGTTAATTACGGTACAGCTGAAGATGAAGTAGTGGCGGAAGAAGAAGTAGTTGAAGATAGCGTAAGTGAAGAATCAACTGAGGAAGTAGTTGAAGGTGAAGAAGCTACTGATGAAGTTGTCGAAGGCGAAGAAGAAGTAACTGAGGAAGAACCTTCTGAAGAAGTCGTTTCAGAAAATGAAGAAATTGCTGAAGAAGAGGCAACTGAAGAGGAAGTTCAAGCTGAAGAAGAAGCTTCTCTAGTACCTGGTGATTTCTTTTATTTTGTAAAGCTTATGATTGAAAAAGTACGCCTTGCAGTAACTGTTGACGATTATAAGGAAGCAAAACTATTAGCTGATTTCGCAGCAGAGCGAATCGCAGAAGCAAATGCTTTGTTTGCTGAAGGTAAAACTGAAGAGGCTGAAGAACTTCTTCAAAAAGCAATTGAAACACAAGAAGCTGCAACCGAAAAGTTAACAGAAACCGATGAGGTTGCAACTGAAGAGTCAGATGGAACAGAAGAAGTAGCAGTTGAAGAAGAAACTGAAGTTACTGAAGATGAAGTAGTAGCAGAAGAAGAAGTAGCTGAGGATTCTGAAGCAACGGTAGTAGAAGCAAAGCTTGCAAATAATATCGATGCTTTAGCAGCTGCGCTTGCAAATGTGAAAAACCCAACAGCTCAAAAAGCATTAATGAAAAACATTCATAAGTCATTTGCAAAATTGGATAAGAAACTTGCAAAGCTTGAGCAAAAAGCGGCAAAATTTGCAGCTAAGCAAGAGGAAGAGCCTGTCGAAGAAACTACAGAAGAACCAGTAGTAGAGCAAGAAGTGGTAGTTGAAGAAGTAGCGGCTGAACCAGTAGTCGAAGAAACAGAGGTTCAACCGGTTGTAGCTACTCCTGTTCCTGTCGTAGAAAAGAAACAAGAAAAAGTAAATGAAAAGCGTGAACAAGCTCAGCAACTAGCACAAGAAAAGCAACAAAAAGCTCAAGAGAAAAAACAACAAGCACAAGAAAAAAAGGCTGAAAAACAACAACAGGCTAAAGAAAATAAGCCAAATCAAAATGCAGGTAAAAACAATGGCAATGGCCAAGGGAACAGCGGAAACAGCAATGGTCAGGGCAACAACGGTAATGGCAACGGAAATGGTAAAAACTAAATAACGTACAGTTATTCAAAGGATGAAATCAAAATTGATTTCATCCTTTTTCCATAAATTAGCTTTTTATTTTTTTTGTGTTATGATTAAAGGAGTAACTACCTGAGGAGGACAGATGAATGATTAATGTAAAAAGTAAGGGATCTAATCGATTTTCATTTGAAAATGAGCGGGCTCTATGTTTGACACAGGTAATCAAGAGAACGGAAAGTAATGTCACGAAGAAGATGGTTGTACGCGATAAAAAGATAGGCATCGATTTTTCCGTCATTATACCTTTAAAACTGCAAAAAAATGGGGAGGTTCATTACTATCCTTCAAAGGAATTTACAGTTAGAGGAAAAAAGGTAGGCCAGAAAAATACCATGGCAAAATATTATGGTTCTATTGGTGAATGGGAATCCTTTAAGAGTGAATTTTTTGAAAAGTATAGTTCGACAGTAAATAAATTAATCTATAAGGAATCAATTGTTAAGTAGTTTCTCGAAATGATCGGTAAATATAAACGAAACTATAAAAGGAAGAGCGCAGGTTTGAAGTCACAATGATAGTGATTCAAATCTAGCGCTCTTTTTTTTACATTATGAGCAGAAATCAGCCTATATCTTTTAACACTCTGTATAATGCAATCATACTTGGAAAAAAGTAAAATAGACACAAAGTTCATATTTTTTGGACAATAGTCCATATTTAGTCATAAAAACTACTAGAACATGAATAAAGATGAAAACGCTTTCCGTTTATATGTTTATAAATTTGCAAAATGAATGGCTATGAGTTTTGCAAATTTTACTATAAGAAGGAGGTCATTCTATGAGTCACTCAAATGTTAGGATTTCGTATCAGGATTTAAAAATGAACTTTAATGAAGTGAACCCTGGACTCACGAACCGTGAAGCTATTGAAGAATCCAATCGCTGTCTTTATTGCTATGATGCCCCCTGCATAACTGCATGCCCTACTGGAATTGACATACCTACCTTTATTAAAAAAATCGCATCTGGAAACTTAAAAGGATCTGCCAAAACGATAATGTCATCGAACCCAATCGGTGCAAGCTGTGCCCGTGTTTGTCCTACTGAAGAGTTATGTGAAGGGGCTTGTGTCCTAAATCACTCTACAAAACCAATTATGATTGGTGATCTGCAAAGATATGCAACGGACTGGGCAATCCGAAATGAACAGGTACTTTTTGAGCCAGGTAAGAAAAATGGAAAAACGGTTGCTATTGTTGGGGGTGGCCCAGCAGGACTATCGGCTGCTAGGGAACTAGGTTTACTTGGTTATGATGTGACAATTTTTGAAGCAGAAGAAAAGGCTGGTGGTCTAAACACATATGGGATCGTTTCGTTTAGACTTCCACAGGAGATATCATTCTGGGAAGTGAAACAGGTAGAAAGCTTTGATGTAAAAATACGAACAAATACTAGAGTTGGAAAGGATATTTCAGTAGATGAAATTCTCGAAAACTTCGATGCTGTCATTCTAGCAATTGGAATGTCAAAGGTTCCCTCTCTAGGCATTGACGGTGAAGAGTTCGATGGAGTGTATGATGCGATTGATTTTGTAAAAGAAACAAAAACAAAGCCAATTACAGATCGCTTCTTAGGAAAGAAAGTTGTAGTAATAGGTGCGGGAAATACAGCCATTGATGGGGCAACTTGTTCGGTCAGATTAGGGGCTGAAAATGTAAAAATTCTTTACAGAAGAACGATTGAAGAAATGACTGCCTATGATTTTGAATACGAATTTGCTAAACAAGATGGTGTTGAATTTAGATGGCTAACAGCGCCTAAGAAAATAATAGGTGACGAACAAGGCCGTGTAACAGCAATCGAATGTATCAAAATGGAGCTTGGTGAACCAGGAGCCGATGGTCGTAGACGACCTGTGCCTATTAAGGGATCAGAGTTTACTTTAGAGGTTGATGCTGTTATTAAGGCAATTGGGCAGACAAGGTATACGGAACTGATTGAACAATTCGGTCTAGAGCATGATGGTGGAGTAGTGAAAATTAATCAAGAGACTCTCCAAACTTCGAATAAGAAGGTATTTGCATGTGGTGATGTGATTTTTGGAAAGGGTCAAGGTGAAGCAATGGTCGTTTCTGCTGCACAGCAGGGCAAGGATGCGGCGTATGCCATTCATAAGGTCATGTTTGGTGCAATGACGGAAATCGCGTAAAAAATGAAAGGGAGGTTTATTAATGGCAGATTTACGAATTAATCTAGCAGGGATTGAATCCCCTAATCCGTTTTGGTTGGCTTCTGCTCCTCCAACAAATTCCGGTTATCAAGTCCAACGGGCATTTGATGCAGGATGGGGTGGAGCAGTGTGGAAGACATTAGGTGACCCCATTTTAAATGTCACGTCACGATTTGGAGCTGTTAGCTTTAATGGACAGCGAGTAGCAGGCTTTAATAATATCGAACTTATCTCAGACCGTCCGATTGAGGTTAACCTAAAAGAAATTAAAGAAACAAAGAAACTATTTCCGAATCATACCATTATTGCCTCATTAATGGTTGAGCCAAAACAGGAAAAATGGCATGAAATTGTAAAAAGAGTGGAAGAAGTAGGCGTAGATGGGTTAGAACTCAACTTTGGTTGTCCACATGGGATGGCTGAAAGGGGGATGGGATCGGCATCTGGGCAGGTACCTTCACTTGTAGAACAACAAACCTATTGGGTGAAAGAAGTAGCGCAAACCCCTGTTATAGTAAAGCTAACGCCAAATATTACGGATATTACGGCCACTGCGGAGGCTGCTACTAGAGGTGGTGCCGATGCAATCAGTATGATCAATACCATTAATAGTCTAGCGGGAGTGGATTTGGATACGTGGAACACCATTCCACATGTCGGAGGTAAAGGTGCACATGGTGGGTATTGTGGTCCTGCCGTAAAGCCGATTGCACTTAATATGGTTGCTGAATGTGCAAGAAGCCCTCATATTAATATTCCGATATCTGGGATAGGTGGCATTTCAACATGGCAGGATGCTGTTGAATATATGTTAATGGGAGCATCGGGGGTACAGGTGTGTACGGCTGCCATGCATCATGGGTTTAGAATTGTAGAGGACATGATTGAGGGGTTAGATAACTATTTAGATCAAAAAGGGATTGATTCTGTCATGGACATCGTTGGAAAAACCGTGCCGAAATATTCTGACTGGGGTGACCTCGACTTAAACTATAAAATTGTTGCCCGCATCAATAATGATGTTTGTATCAATTGCAATAAGTGTCATATTGCATGTGAAGATACTTCGCATCAATGTATCGACATGCTTCAGGATGGAAATGGCTACAACATTTTAAAGGTAAGAGAGGAAGATTGTGTTGGATGTAACCTATGTTCGATTGTATGTCCAGTAGATGGAGCGATTGACATGGTTGAAGTCCCAAGTGGATTACCACCAATGACATGGAATGAACGTCAGGCGGCTCTTGGTGCAGTTAGTTGTAAAGTAGACACAGTAAAATAAATCGTTTTTCTGGGGGAGGGCTACGATGAAGAAGATTATTAAAAATGGAACCATTGTTACAGCAACAGATACGTATCAAGCAGAAATTCTAGTGGAAAATGGTGTGGTTAGTCAAATCGGGATGAATCTTTCGAGCGAAGGTGCAGAAGTAATTGATGCAAATGGATGCTATGTTTTCCCAGGTGGCATTGATCCGCATACTCATCTGGAAATGCCTTTTGGTGGAACAGTCACAAAGGATGATTTTGAAACCGGAACAATTGCTGCTGCTTTTGGAGGAACAACCACAATCATTGACTTTTGTTTGTCCACTAAAGGAGAGCCTTTAAAAAACGCAATTAATACATGGCATGGAAAGTCACATGGCAAAGCGGTTATTGACTACGGCTTTCACCTTTCAATTGGAGAAGTAACAGATGCTGTATTAAATGAACTTCCTTCCGTTATTGAAAATGAAGGGATTACCTCCTTTAAAGTATTTATGGCCTATAAAAATGTCCTTCAGGCGGATGATGAAACCTTATTTAAAACCTTACTTGCTGCTAAAGAATTAGGTGCCCTTGTCATGGTTCACGCTGAAAATGGCGATGTAATTGACTATCTTGTGAAAAAGGCTCTCAGCGAAGGCAAGACAGACCCAATCTATCATGCATTAACACGACCTCAAGAGATTGAAGGAGAGGCGACAGAAAGAGCTGCAACATTTGCAGGACTTGCAAATTCTCAACTTTACGTTGTCCATGTTACATGTGCTGATGCTGTTAAAGCTATTAGCGAAGCGAGAGAAAAGGGGTTTGATGTGTGGGGGGAAACATGTCCACAATATTTAGTTCTCGATCAGTCGTATCTTGAAAAGCCGGATTTTGAAGGAGCAAAATACGTCTGGTCACCACCATTACGGGAGAAATGGAATCAAGATGTACTATGGAATGCACTTCGAACAGGGCAGCTTCAAACATTTGGTTCAGATCAATGCTCATTTGATTTTAAAGGACAAAAGGAGCTTGGTTTAGGTGATTTTTCTAAAATTCCTAACGGGGGACCTATGATTGAGGAACGCTTAACAGTCCTGTTCTCGGAAGGGGTGAAAAAAGGAAGAATTACTTTAAATCAGTTTGTGGATTTAACTTCTACTAGAGTTGCGAAATTATTCGGACTGTATCCGAAGAAGGGGACAATTGCTGTCGGAGCAGACGCGGATATTGTGATCTTTGATCCTACGATTGAGCGAATAATATCAGCTGAAACACACCATATGGCAGTTGATTACAGTGCATTTGAAGGCATGAAGTTTACCGGTGAACCAGTATCTGTTTTATCAAGAGGGGAATTTGTTGTCCGGGATAAACAATTCGTTGGAAAACTAGGAGCCGGTCAATTTATAAAACGTGCAAAATACGGTGAAAGCTATGAAATTATGAAAGACAAAACAGCCACATTGTAAAACGAGTGTAAGAAGGAGGGGATACAAATTCCTTCCTTTGTTTACTAAAAGGAAATGAGGTGATTCTGCTCGCGAATAATTCAGAATATTAAAAATAATATAAGAGAGGGTGTTGTCATGAAAAAAAGCAACAATTATTTAAAATCTCCTGACTTGTTTCCAATTGGCCACGGAGCTAGGAAGATAAGCGCATTTGGTTTCTCCTTGATTTGGGTAGGTATGGCGATATTATTAGCCGCTTTTGCAATCGGGGGAGACGGAATCAGACATTTACCTCTCGGATGGGTAATTGTTGCTACCATTATTGGATCAGTGTTAATAGGAATTTTTATGACGTTTATCGGTGATATCGGAGTAGAGCATGGCCTTTCATTTCCGGTCTATATGAGAGCTCCTTTTGGGACAATTGGAACGCATATACCTTCAGTGGTCCGGGGGGTAACAGCCTCTTGTTGGTTTGGAATTAATACTTATTTTGGTGCAACAGCCATGAATGCGATTTTAAAAACTCTAGTCGGGTTTGATAACTGGTTTGTCTGCTTTTTACTGTTTGCAGCCTTCCAGTTAGTTAACACTGCACTAGGCATGAAAGCTATTGAAAGATTTGCAGATTTGGCTGCCCCAATTATCTTACTAATTTCGTTTTGGATGTTCATTTCCCTATCTGGAAAAGCAGCTGACCAAGGTCGAGATATTTGGACATGGGTTGAAAGTCCAGTTAATGGAACTGCTGCAATAACTGCATTTATGGTTGTGGTTATGGCAAATATGGGCTTCTGGGCAACACTTGCAGCTGACATGCCTTCTCTATCCAGATTCTTTAAAGCACCAAAGTATGAAAGAAATTGGTTTAAACGGAATAAGGCCCAAATTGCGGGCAATGTCGTCGTAATGCCACTTGTTAATTTATTAATGATCATCATTGGTGCAGTTGCGTATGTTGCAGTCTTAAATTATGACCCTGTTGTTGCCTTACAAGAAGCGGCTACTGGATTTGTTTTAGTCATCCTATTATTAATGATTGTTCTTGCTCAATGGTCCACAAATACAGCCGCTAACGTAATACCTGCAGCAACCATCTTTTCAAATGTGGGAGGACCAAAATATCCATTTTGGGCTGGGGTTATAACGGCCGGTATTATAGGGGTTGTCATTCAGCCTTGGAAATTATTTGGAGTCATCATTCCAGCTCTTCTTATTATTGGTGGGGTTCTATCAGCAATTGTAGGGATATTATTTACCGACTATTACGTTCTTAGAAAGAGACGGGTAAATGTTCCAGAGCTTTATGAGAGTAAGGGACAATACAGATATTCAAATGGTGTCAATTGGGCAGGTATGATTGCTTGGATCATTGGAGGGACTGCAGCGTATTTCTTCTCCGCCTATTCTTTCTTTGTTGGATTTGGAGTAGGGGCAGTCATTTACTATGTATTAGCAAAATATTGGTATTTCAAGAAGTTTGCCCAGGCAGAGATTATTGACCCTGATGATGAAAAATATTTAGGCATCACGGTTGGACGTGACTGGGAAATTTCAGATAATGAACAAGATGTAATTGTACCAGACACAACCGTCGATTCGAAAATGTAGTTTTTGCATTGAGAAATAAACAGGAATAAAGTGAACCATTTTAGACATTCAAAAGTAAAGGGGGATTAGAAATGAGCAATGAAGATTCGAAGAAAGTTGTTTTGGGAATTAATGAATCACCGCCACCAGGTAAGTTTTTAGTGCTAAGTCTTCAGCATTTATTTGCGATGTTCGGTGCAACGATCTTAGTTCCGTATCTTGTTGGCTTAAGCCCGGGTGTAGCCCTTATCACGAGTGGGATTGGTACAATCACTTTTCTCGTGATTACAAAGGGGCAAGTGCCAGCATATGTTGGTTCCTCATTTGCATTTATCGCGCCAATTATTGCTGCCACCGCAGCGGATGGTCCAGGGGCAGCAATGATAGGGAGTTTTTTAGCAGGTCTTGTATACGGGATTGTAGCCTTAGTTATTAAAGCAACTGGCCATAAATGGCTGGTAAAGTTACTCCCGCCAGTTGTTGTTGGACCAGTTATTATTGTAATCGGACTTAGTCTTGCACCTACAGCAGTTGGCATGGCAATGAATGACGCATCTGGTGAATATAGTCTTCTTCACTTTTCCGTTGCGTTGGTGACATTGCTAATTGTGATTTTAAGCTCCATTTTCCTTAGAGGCTTTTTAAATTTAATTCCTGTCTTAATTGGAATAGTAGGAGGATATATTTTTGCTTCAATTGTTGGATTAGTCGATCTATCTGGTGTCAAGGCTGCAAAAATATTTGAAATGCCCGATTTTCTTTTCCCATTTGTTCATTATTCCCCTGCTGTTACATTAAGTATTATCGCTTTGATGGTTCCTGTTTCAATCGTTACATTATCTGAACATATCGGACATCAAATGGTATTAAGCAAGGTTGTTCATATAGATTTAATCCAAAGACCTGGTTTACATCGTTCGATTATGGGGGACGGTCTGGCCACTATGATAGCGGCACTAATGGGAGGACCTCCGAATACAACGTATGGAGAAAACATTGGTGTACTTGCCATCACAAGAGTATTTAGCGTGTTTGTTATCGGTGGAGCAGCAGTGCTTGCCATATTATTTGGGTTTATCGGTAAAATTACTGCCCTCATTAGTTCGATACCAACAGCAGTAATGGGGGGAATTTCCCTTTTATTATTTGGAATCATTGCTGCATCTGGATTACGGATGCTCATTGACAGCCAAGTAGATTTAGATGATAAGCGAAACCTGATTATTTCATCCGTCATATTAGTTGTTGGAATAGGCGGAGCCATCATGAAGTTTACTGCTAACTTTGAAATACATGGAATGGCCTTAGCAGCTATTCTAGGTGTTCTTTTAAATTGGGCTTTACCGGGAGGATCTGTCGAAGAAGAGGTCAATATTTATGAGGTAGAGTTAGACCGTAAAACCAAAGTACAATAAGAAATCTTTTCAAAGGAGTGTCAATACATGTCAGAATACGAAGTCTTTTTACAAGAAAGAGACAAGATCGACTTTTTACTTCAAAAAGGCTATAAAATAACAAATATTATTGAAAACCTTAGTGGGGATTTCGTAGATTTTGAGAAAAAAGATGAAAAAGAGACTTTACACATTGTTACACCAGAAGGGCGTAAATACTTTGCCGTAATGCTTATCAAGCAGCAAAAGGAAGGTGCTTAAGCGTTGTCGCGAGGAAAGCCGGTATCGGTTTGATACTGGTTTTCTTTATCTGGAATTTAAAAAAGATTTGGAATAGCACTCCTATATTGATAAGACTTAGAGTATAATGGAATTAGTCTGAAAATTCAATATAGGGGAGTTGTAGATTGAAATCATCCATTACAGTTGAAGATATTTTAAGTCGAAGACACTTTGAAAGCAGTAAGGTGATTGCAGGTAAAGAGGGGCTCGGGCGACAAGTCAAATGGGTCCACGTCGTAGAAGTAACCAATATTCGTAATCTCTTAAATGGAAATGAATTAATTCTTTCTACAGGTGTTGCTTGGAGGGACAATCAGGAGAAATTGATCTCAGTCATCGAGCAATTAATTGATTCACATGCAGCAGGAATTTGTATTGAATTAGGCATATACACCTCATCGATCCCACCAGAAATCATTGACATCGCAAATAAGTCCCAATTTCCCATTATCCTTTTTTTAAAAGAAGTACCGTTTGTTGAAATTACACAAGATATCCATGGACTGCTTATTAACCGCCAATACCAAATGATAACCAATCTGGAAAATTACTCACAAGCATTAAATAAAAGATTGCTGTCGATCGATCATTATGTTGACATTCTTAAATTTATAAGAAACTATCTCCAAGTTCAAGTAATCATCCACTTTAATAATAATGAATATCAATTTATTCCAGAAGCAACCGAACAAAAACGACTGCATCTACTAGAACTATTTCAGTCAGAGGATTCTACCTATGTGGCCAAAAATACGATTTATTTATTAGGGGATCGCTATGCAGAATTAGTGATTATCTCCGAAGAACGAGAATTGACCGAATTTGACCATCTTATTTTAGATCGAACAGCAACAGCTCTTGCACAGCTTTTTCTTCGTAATCTTTATGTCGAGGAGAAGCAAAGAGTAGAGGCTACAGAATGGATCAATGATTGGTTAGAAGGTGAACAAAGCGAGGAGTCTATTAATGAGTATTTAGCACTGACTACAACACGTAAACCAAAAGGAGCCGTAGTTTGCATTTGTAAAATAGAACCAATTGACGAGTATTCGACTAGTGATCTGACGTATTTTAAAATGTTTCTCCGATCCATCTTTGAACAGCAGGGCTTTACACTTTTTGTTGCTGAAAAAAGAAACACAATCGTTTTAATCATGATGAATGAGCGAAACACAATGACATGGAAAATGAGAGTTCAGGAGGGAATACGACGAGTAGTAAACTCGGAATTGCAGAGGAAAACGAACAAAACACAACCGGTATTTGGGATTGGAAGATTTGTGGAGGAGTTAGCTGATGTACATAAAAGCTATCAAACTGCTCTAGAAACGATTCGCATTCAAAATCGGTTGTCGATTCCAGCACAAAGTTATTTTTACGATGATTTACATATATTCCGGCTTATTTCATTGCTTCATCGACATATTGATTTGCAGGAGGTCGTTTTAGAATATTTAGAACCCGTTATTGCCTATGATAAAAAGAACAATGGGAAGCTGATGGAAACACTAAAAACCTATCTTTCCTGTAATGGCTCGAAACAGGAAACAGCAAAGCGCTTATTTATTGTGAGGCAAACACTCTATCACCGGATTCAAAAGCTTGAGAAATTACTAGGATCAGACTTTATGAACCACGAAAAACGACTCGCAATTGAGTTTATGATTTTATCATATGAATTTTTAGTTTCATCAAAACAAATAAAAGAGAAAAGGGATATCTTGTAACCCACTGGTTTTAAAGTGGGTTTTTTAGTGCAAAGATTTTGTGTCTAGCTCCAGGCGCCATCGGCTCGAGGTCATAAGTCAATCGCTTCGGAAGGTAAAGAGCACCTTCTGTCAGCGCTTGTCTTATGCTTGTCGCCGATATGCGGGCGCCTTGCGCTTTTCTTAATCATTCAAAATGTTGAGAAATTACAAGCAGATATGTTACAGAATGTCTAATGAAAGCACTTTCAATTTAGAGGATAATGAACCTATAGGTTAAGAGGTTCGAAGAGTCGAAAACCAAAAAAGGAGGCAGTACGATATATGACCGTAGTTAAAAATGAAACTGTTGTACTAAAAAATTATATGAATGGAGAATGGGTGGATGCGCTTGGAACTGAAACATTAGAAGTGCCGAATCCAGCAACAAAAGAAACATTAGTACGTGTGCCGCTTTCTTCAAAGGAGGATGTTGACCTAGCTGTAAAAGCCGCTAGAGAAGCATTTAAAACCTGGAAAAACACCCCTGTTCCAAAACGAGCGAGAATACTATACAAATATCACTATTTACTAACAGAAAATCATGATCGATTGGCAAGACTCGTTGTACAAGAAAACGGGAAAGCATTCAAAGAAGCACATGGTGAGGTTTTACGTGGGATTGAATGTGTGGAATTTGCAGCAGGTGCTCCCACTTTAATGATGGGGGAAACCTTATCAAATATTGCAGAGGAAATAGACTCTGAAATGTTCCGCTATCCATTGGGAGTAGTGGGCGGAATTACCCCTTTTAACTTTCCAATGATGGTTCCAATGTGGATGTTCCCATTAGCGATTGCGTGTGGAAATACCTTCGTTTTAAAGCCATCTGAACGAACACCGATGCTTGCGAATGAGCTTGCCCGTTTATTTACCGAAGCAGGGGCACCAAACGGAGTGTTAAATGTTGTGCATGGGGCGCATGACGTTGTAAATGGATTATTAGATCATCCAAATGTAAATGCGATTTCGTTTGTAGGGTCACAACCAGTTGCTAAATACGTGTATGAGCGTGCTGCAGCACAAGGAAAGCGGGTTCAAGCCTTATCAGGAGCTAAAAACCATCATATCGTTATGCCAGATGCAAATATGGAAAAAGCGGTAGCCAATATTATTAGTTCTACATTTGGAAGTGCTGGACAAAGGTGTATGGCTTGTAGTGCAGTCGTTGTTGTAGGGGACGGTGAGAAATTTGTATCGGCACTAAAAGAGGCCGCCGATCAGCTAACAATTGGAAATGGAATGGACGATGAGGTGCTTTTAACACCAGTTATCCGAGAGTCACATCTTAATAAAGTTCTAGGATATGTGAAAAAAGGGCTTGAAGAAGGGGCGAAACTGATTCGAGATGGACGTAAAGAAATGGATGAAATGCCAGAAGGGAATTTTTTAGGTCCAACCATTTTCGATCATGTCACACCAGATATGACGATTGCCAAAGAGGAAATCTTTGCACCTGTTTTAAGTCTTTTACGTGCGAAGGATTTAGATGAGGGCCTTGACTATATTAGAAAGTCTCGTTTTGGAAATGGCGCTACCATTTATACAAAAGATGCGAAGGCTATTCGACAATTTAGAGAGGAAGCAGAAGCAGGGATGCTTGGTATCAATGTAGGAGTTCCAGCGACAATGGCATTTTTCCCATTCTCCGGTTGGAAGGACTCCTTCTACGGTGACCTTCATGTAAACGGAAAGGATGGCGTGAATTTCTATACACGTAAAAAGATGATTACATCCCGTTTCGACTATTAAAAAAGGAGGGAAGGCGGTATGACAAAGGTTTCACAGGGGGAGGACCTGTTAACCAAGGATAAGGATTATGTATGGCATTCGATGAAGCCATATAATCCAAACGCAACACTGGTAATTAAGAAAGCTGAGGGGTCTTGGTTAACAGATCATAATGGGAAGCGGTATCTTGATGGAATGTCTGGGCTATGGTGTGTGAATGTGGGTTATGGAAGAAAAGAGCTGGCTGATGCCGCTCATGAACAGCTGAAAGAAATGGCCTATTATCCATTAACACACAGTCATGAACCTGCAATTAAGCTAGCTGAAAAACTAAATGAAATGCTTGGTGACGAGTACGTTATTTTCTTTTCAAATAGTGGTTCAGAAGCAAATGAAACGGCTTTTAAGTTAGTCAGGCAATACCATCAACAAAAAGGGGAACACGGACGTTATAAATTCATCTCACGCTATCGTGCCTACCATGGTAATTCGATGGGATCTCTTGCCGCAACTGGTCAAGCGCAACGAAAATATAAGTATGAGCCACTCGCACCAGGATTTCTCCATGTCGCACCACCTGATTTATATCGCTCTGATGAAAAACCAGATGCAAAGGCATTGGACTTACAGTCTGTAAAAGATATCGACCGGGTCATGACATGGGAGCTCAGTGAAACAATAGCCGGAGTAATCATGGAACCAATTATTACAGGTGGAGGCGTAATCGTTCCACCAGACCAATATATGGCTGGGGTAAAAGAAGTTTGCGAAAAGCATGGTGCACTTCTAATAGTCGATGAGGTCATTTGTGGATTCGGAAGGACGGGAAAAGCGTTTGGTTTTATGAACTATGGGGTGAAGCCAGACATCATTACAATGGCGAAGGGCATTACAAGTGCGTATCTGCCATTATCTGCAACAGCTGTTAGAAAGGAAATTTATGAAGCTTTTAAAGGGTCTGAGGAATATGATTATTTCCGTCATATTAATACATTTGGTGGAACCCCAGCGGCATGTGCCTTAGCTCTTAAAAACCTAGAAATAATGGAAGATGAAAACCTTTTTGCTCGGTCAGAAGAACTTGGCGCTAGATTAAGAGATGGACTGACAGCAGCTTTAGTGGACCACCCAAAGGTGGGCGACATTAGAGGAAAAGGTTTATTGGTAGGGCTCGAACTAGTCAAGGATAAACAGACGAAAGAACCACTTGAAGTTAGCCAAGTGAACAAGGTCATCGGTGGCTGTCTACAAAAGGGCCTTATTATCGGGAAAAATGGAGCTACAGTGGCAGGGTACAATAATGTGCTAACCCTTGCTCCTCCGCTAACGATTTCAGAGGAAGATGTAGAATTTGTCCAACGCACAGTAATTGAAGAAATAATGGCCCTGTAAAAGGAATCACTCCTACACTCGTAATCTTCTTTTTAAAAGAAAAGATTACGGGTGTTTTTCCCAAGAAAATCACAAGAAAGGTGGATGGAGATGAGGATTGGAGTACCAAAGGAAATTAAAAATAATGAAAATCGTGTCGCACTTACTCCAGCAGGTGTTTTACAGTTAGTTCAACAGAACCATGCCGTTTTTATAGAAACAGGTGCGGGGATGAATTCAGGTTTTTTTGACGAGCTTTATCTGGAAGCTGGGGCCACGATTGTCCAATCGGCAGCGGATGCATGGGCTTGTGATATGGTAATTAAGGTAAAAGAGCCGATTCAAGAGGAATATCAGTATTTTTATGATGGACTCATTTTATTCACGTATTTGCATTTAGCAGCTGATCGGGAGCTTACTGAAGCCTTGATGCAAAAGAGTGTGGTTGCCATTGCCTATGAAACGGTGCAATTGGAAGATCGCAGTCTTCCTTTGCTAACTCCGATGAGTGAGGTTGCAGGTCGAATGGCTACTCAAATTGGCGCTTCTTTTCTTGAAAAAACAAAGGGAGGAAAAGGAGTTCTACTTGGGGGTGTACCTGGGGTAAGTCGGGGGAAGGTGACCATCATTGGTGGCGGAGTAGTTGGTATGAATGCTGCGAAAATTGCAGTTGGTCTTGGTGCACAAGTTTCGCTTTTAGATGTTAATCCTACAAGATTGCGAGAGTTAGATGACATTTTTGGCAATTCCATTACAACCATCATGTCAAATCCATATACAATAGGTCAGGCGGTCGCAGAATCAGATCTCGTGGTTGGTGCTGTGTTGATTCCAGGCGCTAAAGCACCAAAGCTTGTGACGACTGAAATGGTTCGCTTAATGGAGGAAGGTTCCGTTATTGTGGATGTTGCCATTGACCAGGGTGGAATATTTGAAACGGCTACCCATGTTACAACACATGCCAATCCTACATATACAAAACACGGCGTCGTTCACTATGCAGTCGGAAATATGCCTGGAGCGGTCCCAAGGACATCCACCATAGCCCTTACAAATGTAACCGTACCTTATATTCTTCAAATAGCAAATAAAGGCTATGAGCGAGCTTTAAAAGAAAATAATGCCTTACAAAAAGGGCTTAATGTGATCGATGGAAAAATCGTTTATGAAGGAGTTGCTAAAGCACATAATTTACCGTATGTGACAACCATTTAACGTTATAATAGGAGGCTGATAGAATGAATGTCCAAACACTTACCGTAAATAAGGAACGGCTTGAACAAAGAATAACTGAGTTATCGAAAATAGGTAAAATCGGTGAAACTGGAGTATGCCGCCTCACACTTTCTAAGGAGGACCGTCAAGCAGTAGAAACAGTAAAAGGATGGATGGAGGAGGCGGGATTAACCGCTAAAATCGATCATTTTGGAAACTTGATTGGGAGAATGGAAGGGAAAGACTCGGACAAACCCATTTTAATGCTAGGTTCCCATATTGATTCCCAGCCTTATGGTGGAAGGTTTGACGGAACAATTGGTGTTTTAGGGGCCCTTGAAGTTGTTCAAACGATGAAGGAAAATCAGATTGTTCCCAATCAACCCCTTGAGGTAATTGCCTTTTCTGATGAGGAGGGCTGCCGTTTTAATAAGGGATTATTTGGAGTACGGGGAATCCTTGGGAAGCTTGAAGAAGGTGAGTTAGATCGTCAGGATAAAGATGGAATTACTAGAAGGGAAGCGCTGATTGAGTTTGGATGTGACCCTGCGAAATTTAAAGAGTCAGAATATCCAAAAGGAAGCATTGGCTCTTTCCTTGAAATGCATATTGAGCAAGGACCAGTTCTAGAAAAAATGGATAAACCAGTTGGTATTGTGTCTGGAATTTCAGGTCCACTTTGGCTAACAGTTGAGTTAGAGGGCTTTGCAGGGCATGCTGGTTCAGTTCCCATGCCAATGAGGAAGGATGCACTCGTCGGTGCAGCCAAAATCATCGTTGCACTCAACGAAATCGCTAGCCAAGAACCTGGTGCTCCAACCGTTGGTACCGTGGGTAGCTTGCGCGTTTTTCCGGATTCACGGAACATCATCCCAGAAAAAGTAAGCTTCACCGTTGACCTAAGAGATATTGATATCAATAGACGTCATAGACTTGAGGCACAATTACGTGACAAAATAAGCGAAATTACAGAAGAACACCAGCTACATTGCACAATTACAGAGGATACGAATAGTGAACCTCGCTATTGTGCTGAAAGCATAAAAGAGATCATGAGGAATGAAATGCAAAATATCGGATTAGACCCAACGGAATTAATGAGTGGTCCTTTTCACGATTCACTCGCGATGTCCTATGAATGTGACTATGGCATGATATTTGTCCGGTGTAAGGATGGAATCAGCCATAATCCGAAGGAATTTTCAACCTTTGAAGATATCTCACTTGGTACTGAACTTCTGTATCGCACTACCGTAAAAATGGCACAGGACTAAAAATAAAAAACGAATGTAGAACCGCAATTCTACATTCGTTATTTTAATTATTTATTTGTAAATAAGTCTTTAAATGCATGCGTAATCTCTATTCCTTGAAAAACGAACAAACTAGTAGCTGTTAAGGAACATAATCCTATCATAATCAATCGAAACCACATTTTTATTCTCCTCCTTGATTTTTAAAATCTAAAAAATCAAAGAGCTTTTACCACATAATTCGACTGATAAAAAATGGGTGTGATCCATGCAAACTTTCGAATCGATTGATTCACATCGATGTTCTTAAACATCCCTTGAAGGACAAGTAAAATGGATGTGATTGAAAAAAGCACCCAAGAAATCTTTAGTTTACCATCATTATCAAAAGACAGATTATCATACGATACACCACTAATTGTTACTGTATTCTCTTGAATGTCTGATGATTTAAAGGCATGGGTGTGTGCGATTGTGGCAGAAAAAGACATGATCGCAACAAACATAATGATGGCAAGGGCTAAATGTTTCCTCATTTTTACCATCTCCCCATTGTTAATGTTACTATCATACATCGGATAAAACCAAAATTCCATAAAAAGTTTTTTACAAAAATTGCGAAAATAGGACTCTGACCAAATGAAATTATGTTACCCTAAAGATGGGGTGAAATGATGAGTAAAAGTAGACGAAATCTCCTTCTTGCAATCATTGGAAGCCTTCTGATTGTAACTTTTGGAGTTGTAAGAATCCTAGAAATTAAGGATGAACACAAATTAAACCTTCAGTTAGCAGAATCATGTATGGATAAAGGTGGAACAGTTGTTTTTGAAGAAAAACATCTATTTAGTCTAACTAAAGTTAGTTGTGAGTAAATATGAGTATCCGCACGAATTAGGATTAACTTTTGAAATAATGGAGTTGTTGGAAGATGACAATTGAGAGAATTACAGAAGAACGATTTATGGATTCCGTTCGTTTATCAGAATATGCGTTTCAGTATAAGGTGCCTGTAGAACGTTTAGATGAAAATTTAAAGAAAATGAAAAAACACCAGATATACGGTATCTATGAACATGAAAACTTAGCTGCAAAGTTTCATCTCATCCCCCTTACTACCAGTGTTGGTGACCAGTCCTTTAAAATGGGTGGAATTGCAGGTGTAGCGACATATCCCGAATACCGTAGAAAGGGTTATGTGAAGGAATTACTTACATATGCACTTGAAACGATGAAGACACAGGGGTTTACCGTATCGATGCTTCATCCATTTGATGTTTCATTCTATCGGAAATATGGCTGGGAGCTTTTTAGCAATCGCTTGAAAACAATTCAACAGCGTTCTGATTTAATTATGCTTGAGCCTGTAGAGGGTACGGTGAAGCGATATCTTTTTGAAAATGTCAATTTAGATGAGCTTAACCAGGTTTACCGGCAATATGCATCGAGGTTCTCGGGGATGCTTGTTCGTGAGGATGATTGGTGGAAAAGCGTGATTGACGACCTGCATATTGCGATTTACTATGATGCCACTGAACGACCAATCGGCTATATCCTTTATGAAACGAAGGATGAAAAGATGACTGTTGAGGAGTTTGTCCCTGTAAATGCTGAAGCGCGTCGAGGCTTATGGAACTTTATTTGTCAGCATGATTCAATGATTGCAGAACTTGAAATGATTACATATGAAAAAGAACCATTATTTTTTGCGTTAAAGAAACAAAAAACTGTGAAACGCGAGGTTTTACCCTATTTTATGGTTCGAATAGTCGATGTAGAGTCATTTTTAAAAGAATATAAATTTGCTGGAAATGAAACATTGAAATTACAAATCACAGACCCGTTTGCACCATGGAATGAAAAAACACTCCTTGTAAAAGAGGGGAAGGTTCAAGTTACGGAAGAAACCGAAGGCGCACTAAAACTGTCAATCAACGCATTATCAACAGTACTATTCGGTCACAAGCGTCCTAGTGAATTATGTGCAGCGGGTATGATTGATGGTGCTGACAGCGATGTTGAAGCATTTGAAAAAGTGATACCGGACCGTCCAGCCTATATGTACGATTTCTTTTAAAGGAGGAAATCTATGTTAATAGAGCATGCCAGGAAACTAGATAGGGAAGACGCGTTAGCGAAGTTTCGAGATGAATTTTATTTAATACCAAATACCATCTATATGGATGGAAACTCGCTGGGCTTATTATCGAAGCGGGCGGAGCGATCACTGCTGGATTCACTGGAGGACTGGAAGGATCATGGGATCGATGGCTGGACCCAAGGGAGGCAGCCCTGGTTTTATCTGTCAGAAAAGGCGAGCGAACAGCTTGCTCCATTAGTTGGTGCCTCTCCTGAAGAGGTTATCGTAACGGGTTCAACAACTGTTAACTTGCATCAGTTAGTTGCGACCTTTTATCAACCAAATGGGAAACGGACCAAAATTGTTGCGGATGAATTGAATTTTCCATCTGATATATACGCCCTCCAAAGCCAGCTTCGAATACACGGTTTTAATCCTAAAGACCATCTTGTTCGGGTTAAAAGTCGTGATGGTCGCTATTTAGTAGAAGAAGATATCATTGAAGCAATGATCGACGATGTAGCATTGGTGGTTTTGCCATCGATTTTATACCGCAGTGGTCAAATCTTGGATATGAAGCATTTAACAGCAGAAGCACATAAGCGTGGAATATTAATTGGATATGACGGCTGTCATTCAGTTGGCGCCATCCCTCATGCCTTTTCTGAATGGGATGTCGATTTTGCGTTTTGGTGTAATTACAAGCATCTTAACGGGGGACCTGGGGCAGTTGCTGGGTTATATGTAAATCGTAAGCATTTTGGAGTACTGCCGGGGCTTGCTGGTTGGTTTGGATCAAATAAAGAAAAGCAATTTGATATGGATCATTCATTTACCCCTGCTGATAGTGCCGGTGTTTTTCAAATCGGAACACCACATGTGCTAAGCTTGGCGCCTCTCCTTGGTTCACTTGAAATGTTTGCAGAGGCAGGAATTGACAAGATCCGGGCGAAATCTCTTTTATTGACGAATTTTTTAATGGAATTGATTGATACAGAACTCGCTGGGCTGGAATTTACAATCGGCTCACCTCGTAGAGATTCTGTTCGAGGTGGCCATGTTAGTCTTGAACATAAGGAAGCCGCACGCATTTGTAAGGCCTTGAAAGAAAATGGGGTTATTCCAGACTTCCGAGCACCAAATATGATTCGACTTGCACCAGTACCACTCTATAATTCCTTCGAGGACGTATGGAATGTCGTTCAAATGTTAAAAAAGATAATGGAAGAAAAACAATACGAAAAATATAAAAATGAGAGGGACGTAGTGGCTTAAGGTATACCAATTTCGGTATACCTTTTACATCTTTAAGGAGGAAATTAAAATGGCGATCGTACCCGATTCCAAGTTTGACACCTATAAAAAGAAAATATTGAACCTGCCAATGGACTATCAAGAAGAGGACTTGAAAAGTGAGACATTTTTATTGGAGAAAGATGAAAAGAAGCATCTTGAAATCTATTATGCTCCGTTTGAATACGTGAATGAAGATGCAAAAGTGATGATTGTCGGAATTACCCCTGGATTCCATCAAATGAAGAAATCATATTCAACGATTCTTGACCCAAAAAATAAGGGTTTCTCAAAAGAACAGCTACTTCACCAGGTCAAGAAAAACTCGAGCTTTGAAGGACCAATGCGAAAAAACCTGATTCACATGTTGGACGAGCTTGGTTTGCACGCCTATTTAGACATATCTTCTACAAGCGAGCTATTTCGGACGGCAAGTCATCTTGTACAAACAGCCTCGGTTATTAGGTATCCAGTCTTTTATAAGGGTAAAAACTACAGTGGTTCTACCCCGAAGATGCTAAAAACAGAGTTGTTAAAGAAGCATATCACGGAAAGTTTTACGAATGAACTCGTGAGCCTTCAAAATCCACTCATTATTCCCTTAGGGGTGAATGTGACGGGAGTATTTGATTTTCTTGCAGAAAATGACTATGTTTCACGCGATTCCGTGCTCTATGGTTTTCCACATACATCAGGAGGAAACGGGCATCGACATCGTCAGTTTGCGGAGAACAAAGAACAAATGAAACGAAAGCTCGCGACTTATTTTTCATAAAAAAACTGCACCCAATGGAAGGGGTGCAGTGTTTGCTAATCTTCAATTTTAATCGCAATTTTTCCGAACTGTTCTGCCTCATCAATCCGTTGCAGTGCTTTTGCTGCATCTTTGAGAGGGAATACCTTATCCAGAATGGGTTTAATTTTATGTTCATTGACAAACTGAAGCATGTCATTGAACTCTTCGGTACTCGCCATGGTTGAACCAAGTAACGTATACTGGCCATAGAAAAACTCGCGAAGATTGAAGTCCACCGTATCACCAGCTGATGCGCCGAATGTAACCATTTTTCCACCTTTTCGAAGCTGGCCAAGGGATTTATGGAAGGTAGCGGCTCCAACTGTTTCAACGACGATATCTACTTTTTCACCGTTCAGTGCTTCATTCCAGTCGCCGTTGCTGTCAATTGCAACATCTGCACCTAATTCAAGTGCCTGCTTTCGCTTTGCTTCAGAACGAGAAGTGACAATGACTCGGGCCCCAACTGCCTTTGCAAAAAGTAAGAGGAACGTAACCGCGCCGCTGCCGACTCCAGGTAAAAGAATTGTATCGGTTGCTTTTACTTGTGCTCGAGTGAATAGTGCGCGATAAGCCGTCATGGCTGCAAGTGACAAAACGCCTGCCTCATCCCAGGACAAATGTGCTGGCTTTGGACCGACATTATCTGCTGAAATCGTGATTTTTTCCACGAAGGTCCCGTGGTCAGGTAAGCCAAGGATCTCATGGCCTTCAGGTGGCGCATCACTGTTTTCTGTCCAACCTAACGAAGGATTGATGACAACTTCATCCCCAACCTTCACATCTTTAACACCAGGACCAACCGCCTCCACAACCCCAGCACCGTCTGAGCCAATAACAAGAGGTGGCTCCGTTTCTTTATGTCTATGTAAAACGAATAAATCACGATGATTGAGGCCCGCGCTTTTTAGCTTAACCTTCACTTCACCCAGCTTTGGTTCTACTTCATCGATCTCTGTATAGGATGTTCCGTCAATTCCAGGAACTTTGTGGTGTACAAACGCTTTCATCTTTTCCCCTCCTAATTTGTCTATTATGATAGTTTTATTTTAATAGAGGTGTATGTACGATTTCAACTTATAGGATTGGTGGGGGGTGTTGTATGTTCCTGATTGCTAAGGTTGCTAAGAGGGAAGGGGAATGGTGCTCGATTATAAGGTTAATAGGAGGAATGGGGAACGGAAAAGGGAGAATCGTACCCAATTGTCGAGGTTTAGGATGGAAACGGTAACGCAAAGGCTCGAATCATGCCCGATTGGAAGATTAATAGGAGTGAATGGGAATGAAAAAAGGTAATTTTGTAAATTTGAACTAAAAGCACTTTAAAGTAGTTTGTGATTGGGAATAACTAGGAGACTGTGAACGCGAAAATGTAATAAAGATACCTTCATTTGGATGAAATTAGTAGATTGTGAGCGTGCAAATCTATTAAAGATGCATATACTTGGATGAAATTAGGAGGCTGTGACCCAGCAAATGTAATAAATACACCTTCATTTGGATAAAACTAGGAG
>NZ_JBALOV010000019.1:0-19623 GCF_036965045.1 Bacillus sp. JJ1533
GCAGAAAAAAGGGGGAGGGGGCATTCTTAATCAATTTAAGAAAAAGGATGGAACCTATGATATTAATAAAATGATGGATACTGCGGGTCAAATGGTAGGGGCCGTAAATCAAGTGAATTCAATCGTAAAAGGATTAACCAAAACGTTTAAGGTATAGGAGATAGTGATAATAAAAAAGAAAGCTGTCAAGAATATTTCAGCTTTCTTTTTGACGTTTTTTTTTTCTTTTTCTTTTGTTCATGGTATTGTTTCGCCAAAAGCTCTAATGCTTCATTATAGGACAATCCTGAATTAGCATTGAGGCGTTTTACTTCCTCGACATCTGTATTTGAGTATTGCTTTGTACTAAATCCTCTTACCATCTACTTCACCTTTCCTAAAGCAATTCATATACTTCATTCAGTTGATTCACACGTGTAAAATCTTTTTCATCCATCGCATAATTGATTTCATCCGGTAGGATCTTGTTTAAAAATTCGATTTCTTCCTCATCCAAATCCCTCACTAATGCTTCTTCAGTTCGGTATTGGTTATTTATTATTTTTGTGAGGATGGCATGACTTATTTTATTTTCATCGCCATAATTTGAAATCGATTCAATTAAATAACCTAGCGTTTTATCCATAATTGATCACCATTTCAGTATTATTATTCTTCAAAAAAAGAGGTGAACTCTTCTTCATCAGATTTAGACTTTCTATAATACGGGTTATCCTCAGTTACATTTTTCGGATCAAGATTCGTTTTTATAACAAGGATTGGCTCATCACTTGCATCCGCGATAATCCTGTCATTCAGTTCTTTGAAATCAGGTAGATTTTGATTACCTAGCTTTTTCTCCATATATACACCTCCTAGCCATATCATGCTATTCTTCTATGCAAAGTATGTAAAAAAGAGCATGTTATTTCACATGCTCTCATCAATTGTAATTTTTCGTTTTCTCTGTTTTGGAATCCGAATGGTTAACACTCCATTAACGTATGAAGCTTTGAGTTGATTTGTGGGAATTGGGTAGGGGAGCGCGACAGTACGACTTGCTTTGTTAAAGGAATGTTTTTTGACATAATAGTGCTTTTTCTCATTGGTTTCTTCGATTTCCTCAACGTGGTTGACAGTGATCGTGATATATTTTTCTGAGTACTCAATATCGATTTGTTCTTTTTTTACCCCCGGCAGATCAGCTGAAAGAATAAGTTCATTTTCGGTCTCATACATATCAATCGGAATGGTTGAGAAGGGGAATGGTTTTTCAAAGAATTCATCAATCGTGTCAAGCAAACGTTTTACAGGTTGCTGGCTAAAGAAGTCATTCATTGATTTTATGAGTGGTCCGAATGATTCGCTATCATATTTTTTTATCGGTTTATCATACTTATCATCTTTCACGTTTTTCTCCTCCTAGACGTATTTTCTACTGTCACTATATTCACTTCTGATGAAAATGTTTATATTTTGGGCATGAAAAAGAACCGAGTTCCCTTACACTCAGTTCCAATTAGTTTTTATATAAAAAGTTCATCCTCTAAGCTTTCAGGGTCTACAATAATATAACCTTTTTCATCAACTTCCACGATTTCTTTTTTCTTTAATTTTGTTAACGTTCTACTTACTGTTTCACGAGTTGTCCCAATCATATTGGCCAAATCTTTATTTGTAAATTGTGTTGTAATCATGATTTTTCTGTCTTGTCTCTTTTGACCGTCTGTATTACATAACCTCAGAAGCAGCTTAATAATTTGTTCATATGTATTATTTAATATTTGCGCTTCCAATCGGTTTTGAAGGTCTACTATTTTTTCACCTAGAACTTTAAAAAGCTTGATGCTAACCTGCGGATGTTGCAGGAGTACATTTTCAAAATGAGAGATTGAAATAACCACGGCCTTCGTATCCTCCATTACAAGCGCATAAGCAGGATAGTTACCTTTACGGAAAAAACCAACATGAGGGAACATATCCCCATCCTTTTGGACGGTTACAATTTGTTCTTTGCCATTTATATCATTTTTATATATTTTTACTTTTCCGTGATAAATGAAATATACATTCTCTAAAGGATCGTCCTGCATAAAAACATGTGTGCCCTTTTTATAATGACGATATTGGGCAATGTTGACTATCTCATTTAATTCATTATTTGTTAATTCTTTAAAAAGTGGAACCGTTCGTAAAACCTTAGTTATTTCAATCCGATTCATTTATATTCACTCCATATTTTCACTATTATCTTAAGTGTACCAAACTAATAGATTAAAGGTAAAGCACTACCATTTCTAGAGATGAGGATTTATCAGAGTAAAATGTCGTTGTATTAAAGTATGAAAGGAAAACTAGTACTTATCACTTAAATAAAAAAGAAATTTAGCTCAAATGTAATATTTTCACGTTTTTATTTATAGATTTAATGTAGAAATCAATATGGTTTCAAAAAAAAAGTACAGGGGGTCAATCGTTTGAAAAGGAAGTTTTCTGTTGGAATGGTATTATTGCTTTCTATCTTTTTAGCATTATCTGGTTGTTTTAGTGGAGAAACAACAACGAATGAACCTGAAAAGCCAACGACTCCAAGTGAAGAGGGTAAAGAGAATGACCAGGAAGCATCTGGACCAAAGATTCTTCGTTTGAATAATAATGAAGAGCCTGGTTCACTGCACCCAGGGACTGCTCAAGGAACGCATGATTCATGGATTCTTGAACATTCATTTGAAGGGTTAACAAAGAAGACTCCTGAAGGAGAAATTGTAGCTGGAATGGCTGAATCATGGAACCCAAGTGAGGATGGATTAACATGGACTTTCAAGCTTCGTAGTGAGGCAAAATGGTCGAATGGTGACCCTGTTACAGCACATGACTTTGAATATGCGTGGAAATACGCTCTTAACCCAGAAACGGCGTCTACATATGCATATCAACTCTACTATTTAGAGGGTGGAGAAGCATATAATTCAGCTGAAGATGGTGCTGATCTAGCTGCTCTTGAAGCTGCAGTTGGTGTGAAAGCAGTAGATGATACAACATTAGAAGTTAAGCTAGCACAACCAACTCCTTATTTCTTAGATTTAACTTCTTTCTACACGTATTATCCTATTAACAAGGCTGTCCAGGAAGCAAACCCAGAATGGTACCAGGAAGCGGATTCCTATGTATCTAATGGTGCCTTCAAATTAACAGAATGGAAGCATAAAGAAAGCATGAAGCTAGCAAAGAACGAAAATTATTATGATAAAGACAAAATTAATTTAGATGAAGTTCATTTCGTTATTATCGATGATGAAAATACTTCATGGCAAATGTACCAATCAGGTGAATTGGATTTGGTATATCCATTACCACAAGATGTCATTGGTCAATTAAAGGAACAAAATAACCCTGAATTCGAAATTGGAACAGATCTTGCTGTGTACTACTACAATTTAAATACTGAGAAGAAGCCGTTTAATAATGTGAAGATACGGAAAGCTTTATCGATGTCAATTGATCGCGAAACGATTGTTGAGCATGTTGCACAAGGCGGTCAAAAAGCTGCATACTCTGTTGTGCCACCTGGAATCCCTGATGTATCTGGTGATTTCCAAGAAAATACAGGGAAATTGTTCGAAGCAAATATTGAAGAAGCGAAAAAGCTATTGGAAGAAGGACTTGCAGAAGAGGGTCTTGATAAGTTTCCTGCTGTAACATTAACTTATAACACTTCAGATGGGCATAAGATGATTGCTGAGGCTGTTCAAGAAATGTGGCGTAAAAATCTCGGAGTAGAAATTACATTAGAGAATGTCGAGTTCCAAGTGAAGCTTGACCGGGAAAAAGCTGGTGATTATGAGATCTCAAGAGCAGGTTGGGTTGGAGACTATGTAGATCCAATGACATTCATGGATTTATGGGTAACAGATGGACCATATAATGATGCAAACTGGGGCAACCCTGAGTACGATAAGCTAGTGAACTTGGCGAAGACAACTATGGAGCAAGAAGAGCGCATGAAGGCAATGCATGAAGCTGAGAAAATCTTGATGGATGAAATGCCGGTTATCCCAGTTTATTTCTATACAAAACCATATACAGTGAAACCACATGTAACAGGTATCTATACACCAATCAATAGCTATCCACAGTTCATTTATGCGGATATCAAAAACTAAGAAACTAGGAAATCGAGGTATGCTGAAAACCGGCATACCCGATTTTTACTTGCACTTGATGTGCTAGTTAATGCTTCTGCGTTTGCCAAGGGACTTTGAAGCTAAGTAGAAGCTAAATTTAGATAAGGGGGATAACATGCTTAAGTATATTGGAAAACGAGTTGTCCTTGCAGTTGTAACCCTTTGGGTAATTATCACGCTAACTTTCCTCTTAATGCATAGTATTCCTGGAAACCCATTTGCCCAAGAAGGAACAATGCCTGAGGCAGTCTATAATAATCTTCAAAGCTATTATAATTTGGACAAACCTTTACTGGTCCAATATGGTCTTTATTTACTTTCTATTTTACAGTTTGATTTTGGGCCTTCGTATAAATCCTCAACATTAACAGTAAATGACCTAATCGTAAATGGCTTTCCTGTTTCTTTACATTTAGGAACACAGGCTTTACTGATTGCCATTCCGCTGGGATTATTGTTTGGAATCATTGCGGCCCTTTATCGAAATCGATGGCCTGATTATTCATCTATGATTCTAGCGATTATTGGAATTTCTGTTCCAAATTTTATATTGGCTACCTTTCTAATCAATTATTTAGCAGTCGAATTAAGATGGTTCCCAGTGGCTACTTGGAAATCATGGTCCCACACGGTGCTACCAAGTCTGTCCCTTGCGATGATGCCTATGGCGTTTATTGCGAGGTTAATGAGGTCAAGCATGCTAGAGGTGATGGGCCAAGACTATATTTTAACGGCAAAAGCAAAAGGTCTTCAAAAAGGTTCGATTATTTTGAAACATGCCATTCGGAATGCGATTTTGCCGGTGGTTACGATTGTGGGGATATTAATTGCCAATATTGTAACTGGAAGTTTTATCATTGAAAAAATATTTGGAATCCCCGGAATGGGAGAAATGTTTGTAACTAGTATTTTTAATCGGGACTACCCAGTCATTCTCGGTTCGACAATTTTTTATTCAGCGATCCTCATTCTTCTTATTCTCATTGTAGATATCGCCTATACGTGGATAGATCCAAGAATTAAAGTAACGGGGGAGAGCAAATGAAAAATCAACCCAAACTTACAGAAGACATGTTTGCACCTGTTGATCAGAAATTTGAGGAAGCAGAAAAAATTGCAAGATCGAGCATTTCCTATTGGAGGGATGTGTGGAATCGGTTAAAGGAAAATAAATTAGCGATGCTTGGGCTTATCATCATTATTTTGATTGGCATCCTGGCAATTATCGGACCTTACCTAAACGGATACACGTATTATGAACAGGATTTTACAAAGAAGAACCTACGTCCGAATTCAGAGCATTGGTTCGGGACGGATGCTTCTGGACGAGATTTATTCACAAGAGCATGGTATGGTGCACGGATTTCTTTATTTATTGGACTAATGGCTGCTCTAATTGATTTGGTCGCGGGTATTATTTACGGCGGTATTTCCGGTATTCGCGGAGGCAGGACCGATAACATCATGATGAGAATCGCAGAAGTGCTTTATGCCATTCCATATTTGTTAATGGTCATTTTAGTCATGATTGTCCTTGAAAGAGGGCTATGGGCGATTATAATTGCGATGTCGATAACCGGTTGGATACCGATGGCGAGACTTGTTCGAGGACAGGTACTCCAACTAAAGGAATATGAATATGTTCAAGCCGCACATGCGATGGGAGCGAAAACCTCTTGGATATTAAGCAAACATATGATTCCAAATACGATGGGCCCCATTTTAGTAAATGTGACATTAACCGTCCCAACCGCAATCTTTGCAGAAGCGACACTTAGTTTCTTAGGACTTGGGATTCCAGCTCCTCAAGCAAGCTGGGGAACGATGGCAAATGATGCTCTTGGAAGTATTTTAATCGGGAATTTCTATCAATTATTTTTCCCAGCTTTTCTCATCTCCCTAACCATGTTTGCTTTTAATGTGTTCGGAGATGGATTAAGGGATGCACTCGATCCGAAATTACGGAAATAGATGTGGGGGAACAGTAGATGGAAAATATATTAGAAATTAATGATTTGCATGTTTCGTTTGATACAAGTGCTGGAAAGGTAAAAGCAGTTCGGGGTGTTTCTTTCTCGGTTGAAAAAGGAGAGGCAATTGCAATTGTTGGAGAGTCTGGTTGTGGAAAAAGTGTGACTGCCAAGTCAATTATGCGACTTCTTCCATCCCCGCAAGCGAAAATTGAAAATGGTTCAATTGTTTTGAACGGAGAAAACATTGTCTCGAAATCAGAAAAAGCGATGGAAAAAATAAGAGGGAATGAGGTCGGGATGATTTTTCAGGACCCGATGACATCCTTAAATCCAACAACAAAAATTGGTAATCAAATAGCAGAAGGTATTATTCGACATACTAGGATTCCAAAGCGTCAAGCGCTTGAACATGCCGTGAAGATGCTGGAATTGGTGGGGATTCCTCAACCTGAGCAGAGGATTCATCAATATCCCCATGAATTTTCTGGAGGTATGAGGCAAAGGGTGATGATCGCAATTGCCCTTGCATGTAAGCCGAAGCTCTTAATTGCGGATGAGCCGACTACGGCACTAGATGTCACCATTCAAGCACAAATTTTACAGCTAATGAAGGAACTGCAAACTAAAACGAATACCTCGATTATTTTAATTACGCATGACCTTGGTGTTGTGGCAGAAATGTGTAGTAAAGTAGTGGTCATGTATGCAGGGGAGATTGTTGAAACGGGAAGTGTCAAAGAAATTTTTTCGAATCCGACTCATCCTTATACAAAAGGCTTGTTAAAATCAGTGCCACGGCTAGATATGGATAAGCATGAAAAATTATCAACCATTACAGGTACCCCTCCGGATTTACTTGACCCACCAAAGGGCTGCTCATTTTATCCAAGATGTGAAATGGCCATGAAAATTTGTGGAGAGTATAAACCAGAATTTGAAAGTATTAGCCCGACCCAGAATAGCTCATGTTGGCTAAATCATCCGATGGCTAAAATTCGTAAAAATACCGTCTAAGGAGGAGGTCGAATAATGGATGCAAAAACGGATAAGTTGCTTGAAGTGAAAAATATGAAAAAATACTTTTCCATCCAAAAGATACCACTAAAAGCGGTGGATGATTTAAATTTAATTATAAATAAAGGGGAAACAGTTGGTCTGGTAGGAGAAAGCGGTTGTGGAAAATCAACCGCAGGAAAAACAATGATTCGGTTAATGGAACCAACAGCAGGCGAGGTTTTTTTTGAAGGAAAAAATATTTATGAGTATACTCCAAGGCAGATGAAGGAACTTCGGAAGGATATGCAAATTATTTTTCAAGATCCATATGCTTCACTGAATCCAAGGATGAAGATTGAGGATATAATCGGGGAGCCACTTGATATCCACCATCTTGCTAAAGGAAAAAGAAGAAAGGAACGGGTAAGAGAGCTTTTAGAGCTAGTTGGACTTCGTCCAGAACATGCCAATCGTTTCCCGCACGAATTTAGCGGGGGACAAAGACAGCGTATTGGAATTGCAAGGGCGTTAGCTCTCAATCCTAAATTTATTGTTTGTGATGAGCCCATTTCAGCCCTGGATGTATCGATTCAGGCCCAAATTGTTAATCTGTTGAAAAGTCTGCAGAAAAAGATGGGTTTGACCTATTTATTTATTGCACATGATTTATCTATGGTCAAATATATTTCAGACCGAATCCTTGTGATGTATTTAGGGAACATGGTTGAGCTTTCGGATAGTAGGTCGCTCTATGATGAACCACTCCATCCGTATACAAAAGCATTGTTGTCTGCGGTTCCAATTCCTGACCCGGATGTGAAAAGGGAACGAATTGTATTGGAAGGAGAGGTTCCTAGTCCATTATCACCGCCATCAGGTTGTGTGTTCCGAAATCGATGTAAATATGCAATGGATCGTTGTGCAACTGAGATTCCAAAATGGAAAGAAGTTCAGCCATCTCACTATACTGCCTGCCATTTATATGACGATTAATACGGTGGTTTTACAATTATAGGTAGAAAGTGGTATAATATTAAAAAATAGAGATAAATTAATAATAATGCTTATTATAAGGAGTTTCTTATGGAAGTTCGGCATTAACGAAAAGCCCAAAAGGCGAAGTTAGCCGTAGTAGCGCATGATAAGCGCTCTTAGAAATACTTTTATAATAAGTTTTTTTATTGCCTAGTTGTCATGTTTTTTGGAAAGTTTCGTGCCAACCAAAACGAAGGAGATGATTTGAATGGCTTTTGGAAGAAGACCAGTCGAAGAAATTGTTACTGAGGAAACGAAGGTGTGGGAATGTACATCTGAGGAATGTAATGGATGGGTACGAGATAATTTTAAGAGTACAACAGAACCAAGCTGTCCATTGTGCGGGTCTGAAATGGAGACAAATACAAGATTATTACAGGTTGTTAACAACCATAATAAGAGCTTTTTAGCATAGGTAAAAACATTGTTTCCTCCATAAAAAAATGTTTTTAATAAAATACAAAAAATTTTTGGTTATAAAATGGTTTTTCTATGGACATAATAATTCATGCAATACCTTGCGACAATTCTTTTGTTGCATTACATAGGAGGAAACAAGATGGCACAAGGAAAAGTAAAATGGTTTAACAGTGAAAAAGGCTTTGGATTTATTGAAGTTGAAGGTGGAGACGATGTATTCGTACACTTCTCAGCAATCCAAGGCGATGGGTTCAAAACGTTAGAAGAAGGTCAAGAAGTTACTTTTGATATCGAAGAAGGTAGCCGTGGGCCACAAGCAGCTAATGTTCAAAAAATGTAATGAACCAATTATAAACCGTTCAAAACAGATTCTATTTTAGAATCTGTTTTTTGGTGTTAAGAGGAAATAAGAAATCCCCCTGAATTGAATCAGGGGGATTATTCTAATTTGTAGCAGGTTTAGCAGTATTTGCTTTTTCAAGCGTTGGAATTCCCTTTCCGCTGACATCCACTCGTTTAATAAACAATGCTAAAGCTAAAGCTACGATATTAATACCAAGGGCAACAAGGAAGGAATAATTAATTCCTGCTAGTAATGCCTGTTGACTAATAAGACTTTGTGTACTTTCAGTTATGGTTGTTGGGTCTATATTTGCTATTAGGCTTTCACCTTCTGATTTAGCTACACTGTTCATGATTGTTACTAATACTGCAGTTCCGATAGAACCAGAAACTTGTTGAGCGGTATTATTGATTGCTGTCCCATGTGGATATAAATGTGCTGGCAACTGATTTAATCCGTTCGTCATAATTGGCATCATAACCATAGACATACCGAACATACGAAGAGTGTACGCCGTAATGATATAGGCGTAGGAAGAATCAATCTGTAATTGCGTTAATAAATATGTTGATATTGCTGTAATGACAAGGCCACAAATGGAAAGTAGTCGTGGACCAAATTTATCAAATAATTTACCAGTAATCGGTGACATAATTCCCATAACAATGGCACCTGGGAGCATCATTAGCCCCGATTCAAAAGGTGATATTCCACGAACGCTTTGTACATAAGCAGGAGTTAAAATCATTCCTGAAAACATCGCTACTGCGTTCACGATAGCAATAACGGATGCGAGTGTAAACATTGGGTATTTATAGGCTCTTAAATCGAGAAGTGGTTTATCTAATTTTAATTGACGTAAAATAAATAAGATTAACGTCATCCCACCAATAAGTAATGAAGTCAAAACAAGGCTATCAGTCCATCCATCATTACTTACAGAACTGAATCCGTATAACAATCCACCAAAACCAAGTGTTGATAAGAGAACAGAAAGGTGGTCGATTGTTGCATGTTTATTAACTTCCATCACGTTTTTAGATTTCCAAATCGCTAGCACTAAACTAATAACTGAAAGCGGTAAGATCATTTCAAATAATACGCGCCAGTCGTAATGCTCGACAATATAACCTGACAAGGTCGGTCCGATGGCAGGTGCTGTAATCATAACCAATCCGAATACACCCATTGCTGTTCCACGTTTTTCAAGAGGGAAACTAACAAGCATGATGTTCATCAATAGTGGTCCCATCACAGAGGAGCCAGCTGCTTGAACCATACGTCCGGCGATTAAGACTCCAAAGTTAGGAGCGAAAGCAGCCATGGCAGTACCAATTGTAAAAATTAGCATGGAAGTAATAAAAAGGCTTCGATTTGAAAACCTTGTAATCAAGTATGCTGAGGCTGGTATTAACACACCGCTGACTAACATATACCCTGTTGCAAGCCATTGAACGGTTGAGTAATTTTCAATATTTAAATCAATCATAATAGATGGTAAGGCAACATTTAATAATGAGTTATTTAAAAATGAAACAAATGCCCCTACAAAAAGTATAGCTAACATCAAATATGGAGGCTTTTTTTCCTGAAATGTTGAATCCATAAATGTATCCCCTCGATTCATTCTTTTAAATTTGTACTTGAATGATTTTATACTACAAGTTCAATTTGTGCAATATATTTATACTTGAGGTATAATATTCTTGAGTTAGAAAATAAATTGGTTACATGGAATAAGAAGGAAATTAGCGGAGGACGTATGAATAATCGTAGGCGACGAGTAGCAGATGTAGCATTGAAATTATTTGTTGAAAAAGGATTTCAACAAACTTCCATACAAGATATTATCGAACATGCAAATATTTCAAAAGGTACTTTTTACAATTATTTTTCGAATAAAAATGATTGTATTGCTGAAATATTAGAAGGGTTACGATATGATGCAAGCCAAATTCGAATGGAGATGCAGGTTGGGAAAGATGAAACAGACCGAACTGTTTTAATCGACCAAATTTCAATTCTGACTGAATTAAATAAGGAACGAAACCTTAATACTATTTTTGAGTCTATTTTAAATTCAAATGAAGTTGAACTGAAGAAAATGGTGATGCATCATCGTATTCATGAGTTGGAATGGTTAGGGGGGCGATTTGTTGATGTTTATGGTGAAGAAATAAGACAATATGGTTTAGAACTATCCATTCTCTTTTACGGAATGATGCATTATATTATTTTTACAATAAAGTTTACGAATAGTGAACATTCTGTTCATCGTATTGTAGAAGTTGTGCTTTCATATTTGGAAGCGATTATTCCAATCATGAAAGAAAGAGGGAGCCCTTTGCTCGATTCTAACTCACTCCATTTTCTACAAACCAGAATCGATCGAAAGGTGCTTTCAATTGATGAACTAATAGAATTAGCACAAAATATCGAAAAGGAAGCTACATTCACAACAGACCAGCAAGATTTATATGATTCCATTGTTTCAGAATTAAAACGTGAACGGATTCGCAAGAGTGTCATCCAGCCTTTAATAAAACCATTTCAGCAGTATTTTGTACAAACAGAAATGGAATCTCAAGTAAATACATTTACAAACTTCCTTTGGTACTATTTAAGAATGCACTGATTTAAAAACTAAAAAGGGGTGGTTATGATTACAAAAAATAAAATCGGGTGGAACTTTGACAACAGCTACGTAAAGTTGCCAAAGGAATTATATTCAAAAACAAATCCAACACCTGTACGTGAACCTGAGCTCGTTATCTTAAATAAACATTTGGCTGAATCACTTGGCTTAGATGTAAACAGTTTAATGGAAGATGGAATAATGACTTTTGCTGGAAATCAAATTCCTAAAGGTGCAGAACCTATTGCACAAGCGTATGCTGGCCACCAGTTCGGACATTTTACAATGCTTGGAGACGGTCGTGCAGTGTTGCTTGGCGAACAGATTACACCTAATGGGAGACGCTTCGATATCCAACTAAAAGGGGGCGGTCGAACACCCTATTCCCGCGGAGGAGATGGCCGTGCCGCAATTGGACCAATGCTGCGTGAGTATATCATTAGTGAAGCAATGCATGGATTACGCATTCCGACGACTAGAAGTTTAGCTGTTGTGACCACAGGTGAACCGATTTATCGGGAAACGGTTTTACCAGGTGCTATTCTTACACGTGTTGCATCCAGTCATATTCGGGTGGGTACGTTTCAATTTATAACGGGACTTGGAAAAATAGATGAATTGAAGAAATTAGCGGACTATACAATTGAACGTCATTATCCTGAAATAAAAAATGTTGAACACCCTTATCTGGCGCTTTTACGAGTGGTAATTGAACGTCAAGCGGCATTAATTGCGAAATGGCAGTTAGTCGGTTTTATTCATGGTGTTATGAATACAGATAATATGACCATAAGCGGGGAAACAATTGATTATGGTCCATGTGCATTTATGGATAACTATGACCCAAAAACTGTGTTCAGTTCTATTGATACAGGTGGGCGTTATGCCTATGGGAACCAGCCATATATTGGCGGTTGGAATCTCGCTCGCTTTGCAGAAAGCTTATTACCCCTCCTTCATGAAAATGAGGAACAGGCACTCCAATTAGCACAAGACGAAATAACGAAATACAATGGTATTTATCGTGATAATTGGCTGAACGGAATGCGGATAAAACTTGGCCTATTCAATCAAGAGGAAGACGATCTAAAGCTTATTGAAGAATTCCTGGAATGGATGGAACTTAACAAAGCAGATTATACGAACACATTTGTCGCCTTAACCTTTGGTAAGCTTGAAAACCAAGCAATTTGTGGCACGGATGGTTTTATCAATTGGCAGCAAAAGTGGAAGGAAAGACAAAACAGACAGGATCGAACAAAAGAAGAGATAAAGGATTTAATGAGAAACTCGAATCCAGCAGTCATACCTAGAAACCATCGTGTAGAAGAAGCACTTGAGGCTGCGGTTGGAGGAGATTATAGTGTCATGGGACAACTTTTAGAAGTACTAAAAGATCCTTTTGCGCACTCAGAGAAACAGGCGGAATTCGCTAAACTACCGGAACCAACCAACAAACCTTATCAGACATTTTGTGGAACTTAATAAAATCTCACAGCACGCCTTTAACGGTGTGCTTTTTGTATGCTAAAAATACCAGTAAGACATTTAAACGAAATCACTTCAAAAACGAACGTTTATTCTGTACAATAGAGATAGAAATTCTGAGGTGATTTTTAATGAAATTTCGCAAAAATATCCATGAATTAATAGATTTTATCAAAGAAAATTCACAATATGCAAATAACATTGTTCACTGGCATACGATTGAGGCGACCCCAGCTCAGACAATGGACATGCCAGCTTCAATTGATGAACGATTACGAGGGGCATTGGAGAAAAGAGGGATTCATCACTTATATACCCATCAGCATTCCGCCTATGAAATAACACAAAGCGGACGTAATTTTGTTGCTGTAACACCAACGGCTTCGGGGAAAACACTTTGTTACAATTTGCCCGTTTTACAGACTATTGTCGAGAATGATCAAGCACGGGCTCTTTATCTTTTCCCAACAAAAGCATTAGCACAAGACCAAAAAAGTGAACTAAATGAAATCATCGAGGAAATGGGTGTTGCCATCAACAGCTATACATATGATGGTGATACACCAGCAAATATTCGCCAAAGGGTACGTAAAGCAGGACATATTGTTATCACAAATCCTGATATGCTTCATTCGGCAATTCTTCCTCATCATACAAAATGGGTTTCATTATTTGAAAATCTAAAATATGTGGTGATAGATGAACTACATACGTATCGCGGTGTGTTCGGAAGCCATGTCGCAAATGTCATTAGAAGATTGAAACGAATTTGCGAATTTTATGGGAGTAGTCCGATTTTTATGTGTACATCCGCGACGATAGCGAATCCACAGGAACTCGCTGAAAACTTAACTGGAACCAGCATGGAATTAATTGATAATAATGGAGCACCAACCGGAAGAAAACATTTTGTTTTTTACAACCCACCGATTGTCAATAAACCGCTTAATATTCGAAGAAGTGCGACGCTGGAGGTACGTAAGCTCGCAAGTGAATTTTTACAAAATAAAATCCAAACGATTGTCTTTGCCAGGAGTAGGGTCAGGGTCGAAATCATCCTGACGTATTTGCAGGAGCTTGTTAAGCATAAGCTCGGACCAAAAGCCATCCGTGGTTATCGAGGAGGATATTTACCAAAGCAACGGCGCGAAATTGAACAAGGTCTTCGTAATGGTGATATTTACGGGGTTGTCAGCACAAATGCACTTGAATTGGGTGTAGACATTGGACAACTTCAAGTTTGTATTATGACAGGCTACCCTGGAACCATAGCAAGTGCTTGGCAGCAAGCAGGACGTGCTGGCAGACGCCAAGGGGAAGCGGTTATTTTTATGGTTGCTAGTTCCAATCCACTTGATCAATATATGATACAAAATCCAGAATACTTTTTTAGTAGAAATCCTGAAACTGCAAGGATTAACCCTAATAATCTCGTAATTTTAATTGATCATATAAAATGTGCTGCCTATGAACTGCCATTTAAGGCTGGGGATACATTTGGAGAGCTAGATCTTGAAGACATTCTAGAGTTTTTAACAGAGGAACGAGTCCTTCACCAAAATGGAGATAAGTGGTATTGGATGAATGACTCCTTTCCCGCACACAATATTAGCCTTCGGTCAGCTTCTCAAGAGAATGTTGTGATCATTGACCAAACTGATATTGCAGCTGTAAAGGTGATTGGGGAAATGGATCGGTTTAGTGCGATGACATTACTTCATGATGAAGCTATTTATTTGCACCAAGGTGTTCAATACCAGGTTGAAAAATTAGATTGGGAAGAAAAGAAAGCTTTTGTTAGAGAAGTAGATGTGGATTATTTCACAGATGCAAACCTAGCTGTTAGTCTTCGGGTTTTGGAGGTTGATAAGGAACGCTCGAGGGACTCAATTGAAATTGGCTATGGTGATGTTTCGGTACAAGCGATGGCAACGATTTTTAAGAAAATAAAATTTGAAACCCACGAGAATATTGGTTCTGGACCGATTCATCTTCCAGAGGAGGAGCTCCATACATCATCTGCATGGATAAGTCTAAAAAAATCGGAGCTTGAGGGAATCAGTGATGAGCGGATTGAGGAAGGGTTAGTAGGAGTGGCGAATGTGTTAAGACATGTTGCGCCGCTGATGACCATGTGCGACCCATCAGACTTGCATGTTGTTCCGCAGGTGAAAGCTGTACACAATGAGCAGCCAACAATCTTTTTATATGATCGTTATCCCGGCGGAATTGGCTTAAGTGAAAAAGTCTATGATGCAATGGAAAATCTCCTTCGTGAATCTGAAGACTTAATTCGAAAATGTTCCTGTGAATCCGGATGTCCTTCCTGTATTGGGACAGATGTGGTTCATGAAAAAGCCAAAACAGATGCATTAACATTAATTTCAAAGTTAAAACATGGAAAGTATTAAGGGAGTTCCAAGATGTCGATTAAAGGGAAACTAAAACGGTTAAAAAATCATATTGTAAAAGAAGATAAGCAGAAATCGAAATCTGTCGAATCTTCTATTGGTGTCGGAGAAATTCCCTATCTTGAAAAATGGAAGGAATTTGGGGCGGAGGCCTTTTATTTTGATGGGACATATTGCATGGTTCGGAAAGTGGAATATCCATTGGATTATCAACATGGTTTATATTCGTTTTCAAAATTAAATGATGTAATTGATATGTGGAATTCATCTACAATAAAGCATCCTTTGTCAGCCAAAGGTCATCGTCCTTCCGATTTGTTTTTCTTTGATACGGAAACAACAGGTTTAGGTGGGGGGACAGGTAATACAATCTTTTTATTAGGGCATGCAAGAGTACAAGAAGATAAAGTTATACTAACCCAACATTTTTTACCGAATCCAGGTGCTGAGGTTGCCCTATATCAAAGCTTCCTTTCCAGTGTTGATTACACCACATTAGTCACCTATAACGGAAAATCCTTTGATTGGCCACAGGTAAAAACAAGGCATACTTTAATTCGGGATGCTCTTCCTAAATTGCCGGATTTCGGACATTTTGATTTGTATCATGCAGCTAGAAGGCTATGGAAAAATAAACTGGATTCTGTAAGGCTTTCTAATGTGGAAGCGAATATATTAGACATCAAACGTGAAGGTGATGTCCCTGGTTATTTAGCGCCGATTCTTTACTTTGATTTTTTGGAAAATCAGGTACCAGATGGAATCTTCGGTATCATGAAACATAATGAGATTGATATTTTATCATTATTGACGTTATACATCCATCTATCAGGAGTAGTGATATTGAACGAAAAACATAAATATACTTCCGATAAGTACGAAGTAGCGAGATGGCTTGAGGCTTTAGGGGAGACAAGAAAAGCACAGGAATTATATGAACAAGTAGTGGATGTAGATTTAGATAAAGTATCCAAGGCAAAGCTTGCCCTCGCATTTCTTTCCAAAAAAGAAAAGAGGCTTGAGGAAGCCATGAAGCTATTTTTGGAAGTTCATGAAAAAGGTGATGATCATGATGCGATTGTTGCGAGTACAGAGCTTGCGAAATTTTATGAGCATCATCGTAAAGATTACGAAACTGCTTGGGACTTTGCAAATAGCGGTTACATGAGATGGAGAGAAACGGGACTTTCAGATAATAAGACAAAAAATACGAAAATAGAAAGCGAGTTTGAGAAGAGAATCCTAAGAATAAGCAAGAAACTTCAAAAAAGTTAGAAAATATTACCCGGGTAAGCGCAAATTCAGCGTTTTTTCGCGTTTTGTTTGTCGATTTTATGAAAAATATGGGGCTTCCTTCATTTGTCATTGTAGAACCATGTAATACCATGTAAAATAGTGTTTTGTGTAAAGGAAATATTATTTTAGATGGAGAGAGTAATAGTATGTATAAGAAAATCTTATTTCTATACTTTTTTGTTCTAGTATTAATTGTACTCGTGTTAACTGGAATTAAAGATGGCTCATATGCCTTTTTCTCATAAAAACAGAAATTCGATAGGTCCTATTACTGTACTTTTTTAAAACATTTCCTAAAAAATAGGTGTTTTGATTAGTACATGACTCTCCTTTCTTTCATAGGCTATTAATGTAATACAGATGAAGGAAAGGAGATAAAAAAATGTTTTGTCCAACAAATGTAATGCAACCTATTGTTCACCCAACTCAATGTTGTGTTCAACACCACTGCTGTAAAACAATTGTTCCACATATTCATCCTTCACATACGCAACATATAAATCATCATATGTATCAACATATGCATTATTTCCCACACACGGAATCAGTTGCGACTGAGGTAACAAATCAACACTTCAATTGTGGAGCAAGACCACCAGGACCATTTATCGGCTGATAAACAAAAATAATAATTTAAGAATGTAACAAATAAACTGACAAAAACACAACAGGAACTGTAATGGTTCCTGTTTTACATATGACTTTTAGCATGGCTACAGTGAAATTTTTAAAAAAGGAGATTAGACATGATAAAGGTTGTTGCAATAACAGGTTATAAACCATTTGAGCTTGGGATTTTTGGACAAGACCACCCGGGAATCCAATATATTAAATTAGCCTTGAAACATGCGTTGATCCCGATGATTGAAGAGGGACTTGAATGGGTCATTATAAGCGGGCAACTTGGGGTTGAGCTTTGGGCGGCGGAAACAACTTATGAGCTTCAGGAGGAATACCCAGACCTTAAGCTTGCAGTCATTACTCCATTCCTTGACCAAGACGAAAAATGGAATGAAACAAACAGAGAATATTATCAATTTATTCTGTCACAAGCAGACTATGTTAACAGCATCACAAATAGGAAATATGATAATCCATCCCAGTTTCGATTAAAAAATGCTTTCTTTCTTAACAAAAGTGATGCATTATTAATTCTATATGACGAAGAAAAGGATGGCAGTCCACGTTACATGAATTCGGAGGCGAAAAAAAAGTCCGAAAATGAAGGTTATCCGCTTATTACGATAAACGCATACGACCTTCAGGTAATCGTAGAAGAGGAACAATACAAAAATAATGATTACTAAAAAGGACAGCTTCGCCAATATAAATTGACAATACATGAAATTTTTGAAAAAATAGATATAGGAATAATGGGGAAAGTGTATCGAGGTGAATTCTATGTTATCTGATAAAATAAAATTAACTGCAACACAAATACTTGAAAAAGAATTTAAATCAGGCATGAAAGGCTATAAACAAGAAGAAGTTGATAAATTTTTAGATGTAATTATCAAGGATTACGAAACATTCTATCAAGAAATTGAAGAACTTCAGCAAGAAAATCTACGATTAAAGCGTCAGCTAGAGGAATCATATAAGAAACAGCCACAGGCGCAAACAGGTACTACTAATTTTGATATTTTAAAACGATTATCAAACCTTGAAAAACATGTATTTGGTAGTAAGCTGTACGATTAAGGTCTACAGGTTTTAATGCCGGAAAAATTTACTAGTGTGTTATTACTTGCAATTGTAATGTTTTTTTACTATACTATTTTTTGCACACATTAATAACGTTCGGGTAATCGCTGCAGGGCAACCTGCAGAGGAAAGTCCATGCTCGCACGGGCTGAGATGTCCGTAGTGATCGTGCCTAGCGAAACGATAAGCTAGGGTAGCGAGGAGTAATCTTTGCTAACGGCAGGGAAAAAACCTAAGTCCATTGGATATGGTTTGACTACCTTTAAAGTGCCACAGTGACGAAGTCTTGTAAGAAATTACAAGAGTGGAACGAGGTAAACCCCACGAGCGAGAAACCCAAATAATGGTAGGGGCACTTTCTTCCTTGGAAATGAACAAGGAGAAGGACAGACGGCTGACCGTCTGTAGATAGATGATTACCACCGGAGTACGAGGTATTCGTTATACCGACTGAAGTACAATGGAACAAAACATGGCTTACAGAACGTTATTAATTAAACGAAATTACATGTTGAATAAAGAAGCAAAGCTCTTCAGGATGAAGAGCTTTTTGTATGCATACATAACTTTCTGCAAGCAAATCTTGCTTTACACGTTTAGTTTCTTTATTCTTTTACTATAAATGAATGTACATAGTTAGGGTGAACGTGAATGGGAAAAATAACACTAATTGCCACAGCTGCAATGGGGATTGAATCGATAGTTGCTAAAGAAGTACGGGATTTAGGCTATGAATGCACGGTTGAAAATGGAAAGGTTACATATGTTGCTGACGAACAAGCCATCTGTCGCAGCAATCTTTGGCTTAGAACAGCAGACCGAATCAAGCTGAAAATCGGTGAATTTAAAGCAACAACCTTTGATGAACTATTTGAAAAAACAAAAGCTCTTAATTGGGGCGATATTATTCCAGAAAATGCTGAGTTTCCGGTTATCGGAAAATCCGTAAAATCAAAGCTCTTTAGTGTCTCTGATTGCCAGAGTATCGTAAAAAAGGCGGTTGTTGAAAGCTTAAAAAAGCATTACCGTAAAACTTCTGGCTGGTTTGAGGAAACAGGCCCTCTATTCCGGATAGAAGTAGCCTTGCTTAAAGATGTTGCCACATTAACAATCGACTGTAGTGGAGTTGGGTTACATAAACGAGGATACCGTGTTGATC
>NZ_JBALOV010000020.1:0-103007 GCF_036965045.1 Bacillus sp. JJ1533
GGATAAGGGGTCGGGTATGGTGTTTGATACCCAGATGATGAATACCCAGGATAACTGTTCATATTATATTGCATGTAGAAAGGAGGGTAGGATTGATTCCACCCGGATTGATACCCTCCTCCATTAAATGGAGGATAGGTCGGCTGCTCATAATAAGGCCACGAAAAGCCATAAGGTATAGCTTTGTTCCTTTGATAATTTTCATACATGTGGAACAACCTCCTGTGATGTTCTTTTTCTATAGATTATGTAATAATCAGGTCAGGTGTCACAAAAAAGATACCTACTATATGGGTATCTTTAAAAGGAGGTTATTTAATTTGTTGTTGTATTGGTGCTTTCTCAAGGATGTTGTCAAGGACGTACTGGATTGATTCATACATATTCTTAAATCGTTTGACCTTCGTATCCTGATAAAAGCTTTGAATAGAGATATGTTGGATATTTTCATGGGTCGCATCAATCTGATTAGGATGAAGATTTTTAGGATACTCATTTTTTATCCAAGTTATCGCTAATTCTCTCCAGCTATCCGCTATTTCCATTGTGGAATCAACAAAAGGCTTTACTTCTTTATAAAAATCCACGTCATAGGATTCACTTTTTTTAACAACCTCTAATCGTTTAATCGACTGATTACAGAGATCCTTTAACATATTTGTTTTTGCGAGTAATTCGGTATACATTCTCTCACCTCAACATCTATCATACCTCTTTAATAGCTTAATGTTAAGTGATAGGAATGCTCCTTTTCTGTGTGTAGTTCTTGTTCAGATTTTTGATTCCGATACGCCTTACGCAAAGAGATAAGCTCATTTTCAAGTTGCTTCATTTGAGTGATATTCTGGTATCCTTCTTCATGAATATGCTTATTTACCTCTGTCTGAATTTGCATATCAATCTTGTTTAATGTAAAAAGCAATTGATCAATTTCCTCCAAAACATGAGCTTTTGTTTTTAGTTCATCCTTCAACATATCCACCCTCCTAAACGGTCTTTTTAATTAGTTTCGACGTGCGGTTTTTTCCTCCTGCACACTTGACAAAACTAGTTTCTATTCGTCAAAGAAAGTGGTATTCCCCCATCATCATTCCCCTTTTTCGACAACAGTTTCAACCTTTTAAGAATGGTATTTATTAAAATGCTCACACTACTAGTAGGAGGTGAAGATTCCATGGCAAAGCAAGATAAAAAGAAAAACAAACAAGAACGTAATGAAGAGAAAGCTCCTGGATATGGGGACAAGAAACTTGAAGGACCTGATAGACCTTCAACATAATATACATAACAAAGGCTAATTTTAGCCTTTGTTTTTTCGTAATAATTCTTCTATTAAAATCCCCGCTTGTATTTGCTTTTGTTTTGTTAAGTACCAATTTGTAAGTTCAAATTGATTTTCATTAAGTTCGACTTCATTGAACCACCTTTCTTTTCTTTTTCCTATATACCAATCGACAGGTTTAGCTCGAGCATGTTTAATAATTGGAAATGTAGTTCGTAAGAATGGAGTATTGCGGAATCTCCTTTCCTTAATATACCGTTCATAATCATATCTTGAGCCAGTATGCTCCACATTGTTAGAAAATCTGATAAAAAAATCATAATATCTATCATGAAACAACAGGGCCGCCAGCTTTTTTCCAAGCTCAATTCTTTCATTAAGTTTTGTAAATTCGTGGACAGAAAAACCGAATAACTTTCCTTCTAGAGTTGGAAAAATGACTGAACTAAAGTGTAAAGAATCTTGGAGATTATAAAAAAAACGTTGAAAAACCCTTTTCTTATAAAATGGGTGTTCAATGACTGGTTTTTGAATAATATTTTGTTCATTGATAATTTGCGCAGTTACTAAACGATTTCCTTCCCGATGCCTCCAATAATACTCCCATTCTATTTCAATAAATCGGGATACCGAAAACATTTTTAGGATGTGAAAGAATGGTTTACCAAGTTTCTTTGAATACTCATAAACTAAGAGCTGCGGAAAAGCATCGGAAAAAATAAGCCAATTCGCACGTTCATAAGTATTGAACAAAACGTTTCTTTCTTTTTTGCCAAGGATTTTCGGAAACCATTCTCCTTCCAGGTCTGTCATATTCCAGCCAGCATTCCGTGATACCATACTTGCTAAGAAGGACCATCTAATCTCTTGATGTCTTCGATAGAAATTTGCATAACTCATAGTTCTTGAAATATTATCGAGATTTCCTTTAGCTGTTTTTGTTTGAATTTTTTTATAAAGTTCTTTTTCATCTATTGTTAATTCGTTTTCCCGGTTTCTGCGTTCATTTACCATAAATTCTAGTTTTTCGATTTCACTCATACCTAACACCTCTTCCCAATAGTGTATCCATCCATTCGCTCTACACGCCCTCAAAAGTATATTTGTTGCCGAATAGTATGGTATAGTGAAAGGAAATTCTATCGACCTTTTCCCTACTGTTTAAATTTCGTTAAACTTTTTAACAAATATTTTTGGTATAATAGGTGTCTTAAGGGGGATGGGAGAATGGAGTTTCGTTATCCGAATGGGAAAGTATATAAGCCCCAGCAGGTAAAAAACAAACCACATCTCAAACAAAGAATATATGGGAATCGTGGGATGACTTTAGAAGAAGATCTTAATGAAACGAATCAATATTATTTGGAACAGGAAATCGCCGTCATTCATAAAAAACCAACACCTGTTCAAATCGTAAATGTGGATTACCCAAAACGAAGCGCTGCCGTCATCAAGGAAGCCTATTTTAAGCAAGCATCGACTACCGACTATAATGGCCTATATAAAGGTCGCTATATTGATTTTGAAGCCAAGGAAACGAAAAATAAAACCTCGTTCCCACTTCAAAACTTTCATGAGCACCAAATTAAACATATGTCCGATTGTTTAAAACTGGATGGAATTTGCTTCGTGATTCTACGGTTCACAACATTAGATGAAATCTTTTATCTTGAAGCTAAGCATCTATTAACCTTTTGGGATCGAAAAAATCAAAATGGCAGAAAATCAATTACGAAACAGGAAATTGAAACGTTTGGCCACCAACTAGCTATTGGCTATCGTCCAAGAATTGATTATATTAAGGTAATTGACAAACTTTATTTTAACTAGCAAAAATGGCAGTTAAGCTAGGAATGAAACCTTTCCTTACTTAAATACGTCATATAGTAGGGAAAGCATTTGAAAGGCAGGAAACAAGTATGTCTGAAAAATATCAATCACGTGAAGAACGCCGACATGCAAATCAAAAGAAAAAAAAGCGTAAAAAATCAAAGGGCTCGCTATTTAAACGAATCCTACTAATTATTCTATTAATTGGGATTATCGGTATGGTAACAGGTGCGACTACATTTTTCGTAATGGCAAGTGGTGCCCCAAAATTAGATGACTCTTTATTGAAGGATCCACTTTCTTCAAAGGTTTATGATATGAATGGAAATAAAATTTATGAATTCGGGGCGGAAAAAAGGACTTATGTCCCTCTAAATCAAATACCCGATGATTTAAAAAACGCGGTATTAGCGGTTGAGGATGCTCGTTTCTATGAGCACCATGGCTTAGATGTCATACGTCTTGGTGGTGCTGTTGTCGCTAATATCACCGAAGGATTCGGTGCAGAAGGTGCAAGTACCATTTCGCAACAGGTAATCAAGAATTCCTTCTTCGTTGAGGGAGAGAAGAAGCTTACAAGAAAAGCACAGGAGCTATGGCTTGCATTTCAATTAGAACGTAAATATTCAAAAGATGAAATTCTTGAAATGTATCTAAATAAAATTTACTACGGTGTCGGTAACACGTATGGTGTTGCTAAAGCAGCCGAATTATATTTTGGTAAGCCACTTGATGAACTTGAGCTTCACGAATCTGCTTTTATCGCAGGACTTGGACAAAATCCCGGAATCTATAACCCATTTGTCCACCCTGAAGCAGCAGAAAAACGAAGAAATATCGTGTTAAATCTAATGGTTAGACATGAATTCATTTCAAAAGAACAAGCAGACGCTGCAAAGAAAATTCCTATTGAATCATCTCTAGTAGAATCAAAGGAACAATCTCATCCAATCGATTCATTTATGGACCAAGTAAAACTTGAGCTTAAGGAATACGGCGATATTGATGTGTATAATGCAGGCGTGAAAATATATACAACCTTTGACCCTAAGGCACAAGAACATATTGATTCATTATTAGCAAATAATAATCCTGATATTCAATTTCCGGATGAGCAATTTCAAGCTGGAATCGCGGTTGTCGATACGAAAACAGGCGAAATTAGAGCATTAGGTGGCGGTAGAAATCAAGCGCAAAATACCCGTGTTAACTTTGCACTTGATAACTCAAACCAACCTGGATCAACGATTAAGCCTATTCTGGACTATGGCCCTGCAATCGAATATTTAAAATGGTCAACCTATCATCAAATTAAAGATGAGCCCTACACTTATTCGGATAAAAAGCCTATAAACAATCATGACAGAAAATATATGGGACAAATTACAGCAAGAGTTGCTTTAGCCCATTCTAGAAACATTCCAGCACTCAAAGCATTCCAAGAGGTGGGTGTTCCAAAAGTAATGGAATTTGCCAACAGACTTGGTATTACATTTGAAGATAGAATTAATGAAGCTTATTCCATTGGTGGAATGTCAGAGGGCATCTCCCCTCTTCAAATGGCTGGTGCCTATGCAGCATTCGGTAACCAAGGAAACTTCATTAAACCACATGCGGTGAATAAAATTGTCTTTCCGGATAATCGAGAAGTTGTTCTTGCACCAGAGCCTGAGACAGCAATGACTGAAGCAACTGCTTTCATGGTTACAGACATGCTAAAATCCGTAATGGATTTTGGTTCTGGACGTAGATATGATGTATCTGGATTGCAAATTGCCGGTAAAACGGGTACAACAAACTACACCGCGGAAAATATAAGAGAATATAATATACCTCCTGGTGGTGTTCCAGATGTATGGTTTAGTGGTTACACGCCAAGTTATACAGTTTCGATTTGGGCAGGATATAGGAGTAACAAAAATGCAATCTTGCCTGCCGATCAAGGTATTGCACTAAAATTATTTAGAGACATTATTACCAATCTTTCTGAAGGTAAAGAAGCAGAGGATTTCGTAATGCCGAAGACAGTCGTTAAGGTCGGAGTGGAAAAAGGTTCAAACCCTGCGAAACTTCCGAGTGAGTTTACGCCAAAAGAGGAAATTGTATATGAGTATTTTATTAAGGGGACAGAGCCGACCGAGGTTTCTGATAAGTATGATAAGCTCAATCCACCTTTCAACCTTGATGTGATGTATGACCAAGTAACAAATCAAATCAACTTATCTTGGGCTTATCCTGAAGGTGAGATTGAAGGTAATAGCTTTGAGGTAAGTGTTTCAATTGACGAAGGTCCTGCAAAGGTTCTTACAACAACGAAAGAATTAACGTACACTCTTCCTGAGGCCATTCCAGGGGCTATCTATAAGTTCACAGTAACTGCCGTGAATGATAAGACTCCTGAAAAGCGCAGTGAACCTGCAACTACTACCATTGAAGTTCCGGAACCGGAAGAAGAGGAAATTGAAATTCCACTACCACCAGAGAATCCCGGTAATGGTAATGGTAATGGCAATGGGAATGGGAACGGTAATGGGAATGGTGGCGAAAACGGTGGCGAAACTGGTGGAGAAGGCGACGGCAATGGAGAAGGTGAAGGTGGAGTACCAATCTTCCCTCCTCTCCCACCTAGTGATGGTGACCGGGAGTAGTAACAAAAATAACGCACAGATGACTGTGCGTTATTTTTTATTCATTAGTATTTTCATTTTCACATGGAGCTTTAGTAATTCATGATATAGTTCATTTAATTGAACAAATGAATGATATTGGTTTGGTTTTTTTAGTATAAATAAAAGACGTTCCTCAAGATTAATCGGTTTATATTTTAAGCCTATTAGGCCTTGTTGGAGTGTTTTTTTGTCTGGGGTTCCCTTTCCATTAAGAAAGTATAAAAAGGCCAAAAAGTCATCAATTGCTTCACCCATTGGTTCAACTATTGCTGCTTTTTCTCTGTTTCGGAAAAGGTCTGTTAAATATTCTTGTCTCGCGCCCCATTTTTCCGTAATAGCAGATATTAATTTTTCATTATCCAACCTTTTCTTTCCCCTTCATACGCTTTTTCCCTTCTCGGCAAACATCAAGGAGCGGACAAATCTCACATTGTGGATTTTGAGCCTTACAATGGTATCTTCCAAAAAAGATCATACGATGATGGGTGGCAGACCACTCTTCTTTAGGAACCTTTTTCATTAATGTCTTTTCAACCTCTAAAACAGAGTCCTTCCATCTACAGAATCCAAGTCTTTTGCTGACTCTTTCTACATGGGTATCAACCGCAATCGCTGGTATACCAAAGGCAACGGAGACAACAACATTAGCTGTTTTCCTGCCAACCCCAGGGAATTTTGTTAATTCATCGCGGTCTTGCGGAAGTACACCCCCATAGTCTTCAATCAACATTTGGCACAAGTTTCGAATATTTTTTGCCTTATTTCGATAAAGACCAATGGATCGAATATCATTTTGAAGCTCTTCAAGAGATACCGCTAAGTAGTCCTCAGGAGTTTTGTATTTTTCAAAAAGAGATGCTGTTACTTTGTTTACCAATGCGTCTGTACATTGGGCTGATAAGGCAACAGCAATCACCAACTCAAACGGGTTCTTATGGTTTAACTCACAATGAGCATCTGGGAACATTTCCCCCATCTTGTCAAGACAGAATCGTATTTGTTGTTTGTTTAACATTTTTATCACCTATTTTAATTTTCTAACCAATTATAAAACGGAATTGTACGTTTGTAATTTCCTTGTTGGGTTTGCTCCGTTTGTTTGTGCTTTTGTTGATATTGACGAAACTTTTGTGAATGATTTTGAGCTTGTGCAATTGTTCGGATGCCATTCTTTTTCCATTCAAATAGGATTCGATCAATATATCGGAAATTAAGTTTTCCAGACATAACTGCTTCGCGTAAGGCAGCTTTTATAATAGACGGATCGTGGTGGTCTTGGTCGAGCCACATCGCTAACGATTCACATTCAAATGGTGAGAGTGGTCGTCCAAATTCTTGTTCGAAAATACTATATAAATCCTTTTCTTGCTGTTGCTCTAGTTCTTTTTCCTCGTTCATGTTTTGCTGAACGACATACTGAAGCATTTTTTCCCATAATGGTCGTAATGAGTATTTTTCATAGATAACTCGACTTTCATCGTTTCCATCATTTATTTCCAAATATCCACGTTGGATAAGCTGACGTAGGATTTCCATACATTTTTCTTCAGTAATTGTCATGCGATTTGAGATTTCAGTTGGTGTAGGAAAGAAATTTCCGCTGTCCATAAAGGTTAATATATGGAATAGAATCATCATTTCCTCTTCGTTTAATTGTAGATGTCGATACGAGGACATTAACATTTTTGGAATTGAAATACTGCCTTGTTCGAATAAATCAACTAATTTATCCATTTTCATGTATAAACACCTCTTCATTACTTAGTATACCATGAGTCCGGATTATGGGGCTAAGAAAGAAATATTTGGTTTACAGGTTTCTGCCTAAAATGAAAGAGACCTTCCTTTTCGGAAAGTCCCTTAACGTTATTTATTATGGGTATAATCGGTTTAACAGACGTGGGAATGGAATGGTTTCACGTACATGTTCTACCCCACTAATCCATGCCACTGTTCTTTCTAGCCCTAATCCAAATCCTGAATGTGGAACAGAACCATATTTACGTAATTCTAAATACCACTGGTACGCACCACTTGTTAAGCCATGCGCTTCGAGCTGTTGTTTTAAGAGTTCATAATCATGAATTCTCTCCGAACCTCCGATGATCTCCCCATATCCTTCAGGGGCAATTAAGTCCGCACATAGAACGACATCATCGCGGTCAGGTGCCGGCTGCATATAGAACGGCTTTATGCCCTTAGGGTAGTTTGTAATAAATACCGGTTTGTCATAGCTTTCAGCAATGGCTGTTTCATGGGGAGCCCCGAAGTCATCGCCCCACTTTATGTCATCAAAGCCCTTTTCATGTAAAAACTTAATTGCTTCATCATAAGAAATGCGCGGAAATGGTGCCTTTATATTTTCAAGCTTCGAAACATCTCGACCCAATGTTTTTAATTCCAATTGACAATTTTTCAAGACGGACTGCACAATGTGAGAAACATATTCCTCTTGTACTTTTAAGCTTTCTTCATGCTCAGTGAAGGCCATTTCAGGCTCAATCATCCAGAACTCGATTAAATGACGTCTTGTTTTTGATTTTTCGGCACGGAATGTTGGACCAAAGGAGAACACTTTACCTAAAGCCATTGCTGCCGCTTCCATGTAAAGCTGACCACTCTGTGAAAGGTAGGCATCTTCATCAAAGTATTTTGTGGCAAACAGCTCGGTTGTTCCTTCAGGTGCGCTTCCTGTCAAAATTGGCGGATCCACCTTCACAAATCCATTATCATTGAAAAATTCATATGTTGCACGGATAATTTCATTACGGATTTTCATAACCGCATGCTGTCTCTTTGAACGAAGCCATAAATGACGGTGATCCATTAGGAACTCCGTACCATGTTCCTTTGGTGTAATTGGATAATCAACAGACTCATGAATAACGTCTATATTCGTGACTGTAAGCTCATAACCAAACGGTGATCTTTCATCCTCCCTCACAACCCCTGTAACATATAGGGATGTTTCTTGTGTAATTGATTTTGCCTTCTGAAATACAACTTCATCCACTTCTGCTTTTACAACAACACCTTGGATAAAGCCTGTCCCATCACGAAGCTGCAAAAAGGCAATCTTACCGCTTGAGCGTTTATTCGCTAACCACGCACCGATTGTAACCTCTTCACCTACATATTTATTAACCTCTGAAATAGTTGTTTTCACAATTGTCCCTCCAAAACCGAAACCTTATGTATAAATTCCTTCCTTATTATACATTTGTTAAGTCAACGAAGCAAGAAATACCATGGGGACGGTCAATCTGGATGTAAGAACCAAATTGAATCGTCCCCAATTTTCACGAATTACATTTTTTCTTCAACAAATTTATGAATACGTACGATTGCTTCTTCTAACTGTTCTAAAGAAGTTGCATAAGATAAGCGCATATTTTCAGGTGCACCAAAGCCTGACCCTGGAACAACTGCAACGAGTGCTTCCTCTAGCAAAGCCTTCGCAAAATCATCGACATTTTTATAACCTGATAATTCAGCTGATTTTTTTGCATTCGGAAATAAATAGAATGCCCCTTGTGGTTTAATACATGAAATTCCAGGTATAGCCACTAATTTTTCATAAATCACATCCAAACGCTGTTCAAATGCCTGTCTCATCGTTTCAACAGGCTCTTGATCACCTTCATAAGCAGCAAGAGCCGCATATTGGGCAATGGAAGTTGGGTTTGAAATACTATGACTGGATAGATCTGTCATGCTCTTTATAATCTCCTGTGGGCCAGCCGCATAACCGATTCTCCACCCTGTCATTGAATGGGATTTAGAAAGACCATTAATGACAATCGTTTTTGCTTTTACTTCTTTACTTACTTGTGCAATTGATGTATGGGCAGCTCCAAAATACACAAGCTTTTCATAAATTTCGTCTGAAACAATCCAAACATTATGCTTTACACATAATTCTCCAATTGCTTGTAATTCTTCTTTCGAATAAAGCATACCTGTTGGGTTACTTGGTGAATTTAAGATGAGAGCAACTGTTTTATCAGTGATTGCAGCTTCAAGTTGGTCTACAGTCACTTTAAAATGATTTTCTTCTTTACCTTCAACATATACTGGAACACCTTCTGCAAGCTTAACTTGCTCAGGATAGCTTACCCAATATGGAGTTGGAATAATAACTTCATCATCTTTGTTTAGGATAACTTGGAACAGTGCATATAATACAAACTTCGCACCCGATCCAACAATCACTTCATTAGGCTTATATTCTAATTGTTGGTCATTTAAAAGCTTTTTACAGATGGCTTCTTTTAAGCCGGGTAATCCTGCCGAAGGTGTATATTTAGTATGGCCTTCCTTCATTGCTTTAACTGCTGCCTCGATTATATAATCAGGTGTGTTAAAATCTGGTTCACCTGCTCCAAGTCCAATTACATCATGACCAGCGGCTTTTAATTCTTTTGCTTTTGCTGTTATAGCAAGTGTTGAAGAAGGTGTTAAAGCTGCTACTCTGTTTGCTAATTTCATTGTATTCCCTCCACGTATTATGGTTTGATTGAATTGCGATATTTGCCAGTTTCAAAATACAATTTATGGTAGGTCAAACGGTTATCACTACCAATATAAATAATTTCCCAAATTGGGATATTATCTTCGATTCCAAGTTTTACGGAACGAATTTCTTTTGGATCACGCTCGTTTTTCAAAATAGAAATGGCTTCGTTTTCTGTAATGCCATCATGTTCAAAACGTGTTACTATTTCCCCTTTTTTTTGTGGAATCCAAGCAATCATTTTTTCACCTTTATTATTTTTCCCAAAGACAACTTGATATGCTTTTGTTCCAAAATATGTATAACTTTCTTCAATTGTATCAATCGGTGTCTTTTCAAGTGCAATCCGATTTCCAGCTGCTTCAGCTTTGTCTAATGGCTCTAGTGCTGTTTGATAAATATTGACTCCCCCCCAAAATATAAAAACAAGGAGAAGAACGAGTATCCCGATTATCCATTTTTTCATATTTAATCACTACTTTACGTACGATAAATTGTGAAAACTGCTTTATTTTGATCTTCACGATCAAGTGCAAGGCCAAACATGAGATCTTCATGCTTTAATGTACGATTTAACAAATCAACAATTTTATATAAATCAGGAGTATTTTGAATTTTTACAGTCGATAGAACTTCTATCTTACTTTCCAAGCAAGAGCTCTCCCTTCATTCATCACAAATTTTACTACTCATACGATTTCTCACATACGGCAACAATAGTAGTACTACAACATTACAGTTGAAGTTGTCTTACATTATATTGCCTTACATCATTATAACAGGTGTATTACCATTAACAATACAGTTTTCCAATAAAAATTAACTCCTAATCCCATGCCTTTACCTGTCTTTTGACAGGTCCTTTTTAATTTTTTTATTTCAAAGCCATTCGTCTGCATGCTCTAATAGCTCAGGTAGTGATTTTTGGAGAAGTTTCATTTTCGGAACGGAAGAAAGAAACTTTTTCCCATAGCCTGTTGTGACAATTCTTCTGTCTAAGATAAAAATAATCCCTTTATCCTTTTCAGACCGTATTAGCCGACCTACACCTTGTTTAAAACGAATAACTGCTTCTGGCAGCGAGAGGTCTCTAAAGGAATCTCCCCCGTTTCCTTCAATTTCCTTAGCGCGAACAGCGAAAATTGGATCATTTGGTGGAGCGAAAGGAAGTCTGACGATAATGAGTGCACTTAAGTCTTCTCCAGGAATATCTACGCCCTCCCAAAAACTACTGGTTCCGAGAAGTATCGCCTTATCAAACGCCTGAAAATTTTTCGTTAATTTTGCCCGACTTCCACCGCTTATACTCTGGGCAATCAGAACGAATTGATCGAGGTAAACCGAACTTTTTAAATTCAGATACGTTTTATGCAACATATCATATGAAGTAAATAGGACAAGCATTCGTCCATTAGTTTTAATCGCAATTTGTGCAATGTGGTCTGAAATAGAGTTAACAAATTCATCCTGCGAAACGGCATTTACAAGTGGTATGTCAGTTGGCACCATTAGTGCTGCTTGACGCTCAAAATCAAAGGGTGACGGAATCGATAACGTAATCGGCTGGAAATCAGCTAAGCCGAGTTTTTCAATCATATAGTCAAAGGAATCATCAACCGTTAATGTTGCTGAAGTCATAACCACACTTTTCTTATAAGCAAACAATTGGTCAGCTAAAAAATCTGAGATATCTCTCGGTTCTGCAAAAAGGGTTGCTGAATTAACAGGACCTTTTGGGTCAATTTCGATCCAAGTCATTTGATTCTTCTTGTCCCCAATAATCCTATCAATTATAGAACACTTATCCACCAATAAATCAATGCTCAAAATATAATCATTTAATACACCAAACTGTAACGGCGTTAATAAAGACTTATTTTGAATCATGAGTTCCTTTTGATATTTAACTTTATTAACAAGCTCTTTTATTAAAATGTATAGTTTTTTAAGCTGCTCATTGGCTTCCTGCCAGTGTTCACCATGTTCATTGCCGGAATGAAGGATATATTGAATTCGTTTCTTATCATTTTCTTCTGTCTTTTTTAGTAAGACATGACTGCGTATCATGCGAAAGAATTCATTTACTGACATTCTGATATCCTTGATGATTTGATTAACATGAGAAAAGGATTCAGTATCAAAGCCAATGCGTTCCATAAGTTTTAATGACTTTGAAAGCAAATCATTTGTCTCAAGGAGCCCAATTCTCATGAGTACCGAATGAATCGATAAATAATGAATTTGCAAGCCCGCCTGTCGTTTAGCAAGAGCTTCAAAATGATGCGCCTCATCCATGATTAAGTAATCATATGGCGGAAGAATATCAAAATGTTTGTCTATATCTTGTAAAAGTAAAGCATGATTTGTAATGACGACATCAGCGCTTTCAGCCGTTTGCCTTGCTTTTTGATAAAAACATCTTGATTCCCAGATTGTGTCTTCAAATCCTGGATTTTCGATTGTAGTTTTAACCCGCTCCCATAAAAGCCTCCCACCTGATGGTAAATTTATTTCGTCAATATCCCCCGTTTCAGTTTCTGTTAACCAAACTAAAATTTGCGCCTTCGTTAACACCTCATCATAATTATCCGTGTTTTCATAAAGACTCTGTTCAAACTTTCGTAACGAGAGGTAATTCCCTCTGCCTTTTAAAAGTGCTACATTAAAATCAAAAGAAAGGATCTCTTGCATTGTTGCCACATCCTTTTCTAATAGCTGATGTTGCAACTGTAGAGTATTCGTACTTATCATGCAACGCCCCTTCGTTTTGGATATATAGATTGCAGGTAACAAATAGGCAATTGACTTTCCTATCCCGGTTCCTGCTTCAATCATCGCATGTTGGTTTGTTTCTAATGCATGATGTATCGTTTGAACCATTTCGAATTGACCTTGACGGAATGAAAAATCGTGTAACACTGAGTGAAAAATCTCTGTATATGTATGGCTTTTTTGTTTTCGTTTTTGTTGTCTTTGTGTCGTTCTCTTTTGTAATGCAAGACCACGATAAATGTCAAATTTTAGATTTGTATCAACTCGGCTTGATTTTTCATCTAAAATTTCTTTTAAGATTTCACGAATATCACTTTTGAAATAAATGGATAGGGAATAAAGCTTTTGAACTGTAACAAGTGGTAGTCGCTCGATTTTATCTAAAATTTTCATAAGAATTTCAGCTGTTACTTCAGCATCACTATCGGCTTGATGAGGATTTTCATGTGTTAATGATAGAGATTCAGCGAGCTGTCCTAGTTTATAGCTATCGGCTAAAGGAAGCATTACCCTAGAAAGTTCAACTGTATCAATCGTCAGACAATGAAAATTTTCAAACCCACATTGAGCTAATTCTTCCTGTAAAAACGAATAATCAAAAGGAACATTGTGAGCAACAAAATAAGAATCCTGAAACATTGAAATAATTTCAGGCGCAACAATTGAAAAATCAGGTGCATTCGCAACAACTTCATTAGAAATACCCGTAAATTGCTCGATAAAAATTGGGATGTCTTGCTTTGGATTGACGAAGGTAGCAAATCTCTCAATAATTTCCCCATCTTCAATCACGACCGCTGCAAACTGGATGATTTTATCACCCTTTTTTGGAGAGTTCCCGGTTGTTTCTAGGTCTACTACGACAAAGCGTTTATTCATTGGTGCCACCTCCCTAACACAAACGCCCCCATACTGGGGGCGTCAATACCATTTATAAAACAGTTGCAGCTGGTTCTTCAAAAATTAATTCTTTAATTTGATTGTTTTTGTTCATAATTGCTACCCGTGGCTTGTGATCTGCCAATTTTTCCTCAGGTACTATCACATATGAAATGACAATTATGACATCCCCCTCTTGTACAAGACGAGCGGCAGCACCATTTAAACAAAATACTCCGCTTCCTCTTTCACCAGGGATGATATATGTTTCAAGTCGAGCCCCATTATTATTATTTACAATTTGAACTTTTTCATTAGCAACCATTCCGACTGCATCTAATATGTCTTCATCTATTGTAATACTACCTACATAGTTTAAATTTGCTTCTGTTACCCGTGCTCTGTGAATTTTAGCGTTCATCATTGTTCGAAACATGATGCTCCCCCTTGAATCTTCAAGATTTTCTATTAAGATTCACCAAAAAAATATTATATGTCAAAAGTTATATTATCAATAAGTCTTGCTTTTGTAAACTTGACAGCGATGGCAATGATGATTTTTCCAGTTAACTCTGAAAGCTCATCAAGCTCAGGATAACTATACATTTCAACATAATCAATAACACCTGAAGTGTGGTCTTTGATTTGTTTTTTTATTAATTCCTCAATTTGTTTAGGATTTCGTTGTCCTTTTTCTATTTCTCGTTTAGCCAGTTGAAGACTCTCATAAAGTCTTGGTGCTTCTGCTCGTTCTTGCGCGGTTAAATTGACATTGCGTGAGCTTTTAGCAAGGCCGTCCTCCTCTCTGACTATTTCCACTGGAACGAGGGTTATCGGAAAATTAAAATCTGTAATTAAACCATCTACAACGGCTACCTGCTGAGCGTCTTTTAAGCCAAAATAAGCGCGGTCCGGTTGTACGATATTAAATAATTTGATCAGTACTGTGGCAACTCCGTCAAAATGACCGTTTCTCTGTCTGCCACATAATACATTAATCCTTGAATGGACGACTGCTGTAAGAGACATTTTTGTTGGATACATTTCTTCCGTACTTGGGTGAAATAAAACATCTACACCATTGTTTTCTGCAAGTTTGCTATCCCTCTCAAAATCACGTGGATAGGAATCAAAATCCTCATTTGGACCAAATTGAAGTGGATTCACAAAAATACTCACAGCTAACACATCATTCTCACTTCTTGCCTTATTCATTAAGGATAAATGCCCTTCATGAAGATAGCCCATTGTAGGTACAAATCCGATTGTTTTCCCTTCTTGCTTCAATGATTGAATATAGTGCTGCATTTCCTTGATTGATGTAATGACTTTCATGTTTATTTTCCCCCATAAAGGCTAGCAAGCTCTTCTTCCTTCATTGTGTACGTATGCTTTTCTTCTGGGAATGAACGTGCTTTTACCTCTTCCACATAATTTGATAGCCCTTGTAAAATTGGTTCATTCACTGAAACATATTGTTTTACGAACTTTGGAACACGATCGACCCCATATGAAATAACATCATGGAATACGAGAACCTGACCATCCGTGTGGTTTCCGGCGCCAATCCCGATTGTAGGAATCGAAATATGATTTGTTACTTCTTCTCCTAATTGTTTTGGTACGCATTCCAATACAAGTGCAATAGCTCCCGCTTCTTCAACTTTTTTCGCATCTTCAATTAACTGTCTTGCACTTTCTGCGTCTTTGCCTTGTACCTTATACCCACCTAAAACACCTACAGCTTGTGGTGTTAAACCTAAATGAGCAACAACAGGAATTCCTGCTTCCGTTAAAGCAGAAATTGTATAGATGACATCTTTTGCTCCTTCAACTTTAACAGCTTGTGCTCCTGATTCTTGAATAATCCGTGCGGCATTTCTCAAGGTTTCTGAACGCGAAACATGATAAGACATAAATGGCATATCCGTGACAATAAATGTGTCCTTTGCACCACGTTTTACGGCCTTCGTATGATGAATCATATCGTCTACCGTTACTGGAATAGTAGAATCATAGCCTAAAACAACCATCCCTAATGAATCACCGACAAGGATCATATCCACACCCGCTTCTTCCGCTAACTTAGCAGATGGATAATCATAGGCTGTCAACATAACGATTGGCTCTTTCCTTTGTTTCATTTTCAAAAATTCCGTTGTTTGTTTCATCATTTTCCTCCTTTTGGCTTTTAGAAAGTAATCAAACCTTCTTTAAAGTCGCCTTGCTCAAGTGTTCACCCGAGTTTTCCTAAAAAGAGGAGATGAAAAGACCGATCGTGGTAGTATTTAAAAGTAAAAAATCCTTCTTTCAAAAAAGAGAAAGAAGGATTAAACATGAATAAGTTCGGTAAATTTCATCCCTCTGTCCCAGTCCAATGGATCAAGGCAGAATACAATTGTGAATTGCATTGCAAAAAATAAAAAGCTTGGTGTAGTTCCAAAAAGGATACCACCCATTATTATGAATTATATAAAAGATTCACATTTTTTTCTACACTTTATTTTTTTGGAAGTTCAATATCTGCGGAATAAATATGATGAACAGTCCCTGTGGCATCCTCAAGAAGCAATACACCTTCCTCATTGATGCCAATTGCTTTTCCTGCTATTGAACCCGAAAGAGTTCTTGCAATGATTTGTTTTCCGATACTTGCCGCATAGCTTTCCCATAAAAGCTTCACGACCTTAAAACCGTGCTGTAAATATTCCTTATACAGCTTTTCAATTTTCAATAAAATGACCTGTATTAATTTGGCACGATCAATTTTTTCGCCCTTTTCAATAGCTAATGAACTCGCTATGGAATGTAGATTGTCAGGAAAATCGTTCAATTGATGATTCACATTAATACCAATTCCAATAACGACTGAATTAATTCGATCTGTTTCAGCTTGCAGCTCTGTTAAAATGCCAACAATTTTTTTTTGATTGATTAAAACATCGTTTGGCCATTTAATGTCTGGTTCCAAACCTGTCACTTCTTGAATCGCCTGAACAACACCCACTGCTGCTAATAATGTTAGTTGTGGCGCTTGTGATGGTGGAATCTGTGGTCTTAATATCATACTCATCCAGACTCCGGTATGTTTTGGAGAATACCATGCCCTGTCTAGTCTGCCACGACCAGTTGTCTGTTCTTCTGCTACAACAATCGTGCCTTCAACAGCACCTTCATACGCTAATTTGTGGGCAATTTGTTGGGTAGAAGTTACCTTCTCCTCAAAATGTATATGTCGCCCTAAACTTTTCGTTTCAAGACCTAACTGAATTTCATTGCCGCTTATTTTATCTGGCTTTGTAATAATTCGATATCCAAGTTTTCGGACCGCGTCTAATTCATATCCTTCATTTCGTAAATCTTCAATATGTTTCCATACGGCAGTACGTGAACAACCAAGCTGCTCACTTAATTTTTGACCGGAAATAAACTCTCCGTTAGCACTTGAGAAGACTTCTAACAATTTTTTTCTTATTTCTGATTGCACGATAGAAGCCACTCCTTTATCTTTTCCTTGTTATTCTCCACTTTGTTTTCCAAAATTCCATTTTCAACTGTTACATAAAGTTCGGCTATCCATTTGCCTGGTTTTTGATTATACCAAAGGATCAGATCCTCACCTGTTACCATTAAATCGGAACGTTGTTTAATCGGTAATTGACAAAACTCCTGATAGGCTGACACTTCTTGATGAACGCCTAAAATTTCTAAAATTCGTTCAACCTGTTGGACACATTCTGCTCCACATTCATATAGAAGACGTTTGTTCCAGCCAGTTTGTATGACCTTTTCAAGGCAAGTCCTATTTTTAATTGTCTGTTCAATTATTTTATTCGGAAGCTTCCATTGACGTAAAAAAGCTGCTATTTCATATTTGTTCAATAAATAACATACTAGTGTCCAATATTCTTCTCTCTTTTGAAGTTGACTCCAATTATAGGAGGAAAAACGTTCTATTTGGTAAGCTTCGTCGGCTAAACCCGGTAAATAATGAACTAAATCTGTGTTAACTAAGAGTGGAATCGCATCTTGACAACTAGGACCCTTCAGTAATTTTTCAAACTCGATTGTTATTCGCTCTATGGAAATCTTTTTTAATAATGACGAATTTTCCTTGATGGCGGATTCTGTTTCTTTACTCAACGAAAAGGATAATTGGCTTATAAAGCGAACAGCTCTCATCATCCTGAGTGCATCTTCAAAAAATCGTTCGTTTGGGTTACCGACTGTTTGAATTCGTTTCTCTTGGATTGCTTTCTTTCCTCCAAAAGGATCAATCAGGTCTCCTTCAATGGTCATCGCAATCGCGTTCATTGTGAAATCTCTTCTTTTTAAATCCTCATGAAGGGAAGTAACAAATTCAACATGAGAAGGTCTCCGGTAGTCATCATACCCCTCCTCGGTTCGAAATGTTGTCACCTCAAACTGTTCATCCTCATGTAAGACAATTACTGTTCCATGAACCGCACCGACATCAATTGTTTTTGGAAAGATATCCATAATTTGTTCGGGTCGTGCAGAAGTTGCAATATCAATATCACCAATCGGTCGTTGCAGAAGATAATCTCGGACTGAACCACCGACAAAATAAGCCTGAAAGCCATTATTATGTAAGGTTGTAAGAATTGCTTTTGCTTTTACAAATGGTTCATCCATCGTCCTAAACCCCTATCAACGTTTATTCGAAAGAATAGAATAATATACATCCTCGTAATCATTGACAATTCGTTCTGAATGAAACTTTTGCTGTACAGAGCGGATTGCCTGTCTAGACATTTTTATATGTAGGTCGGAATCCTTTAACAAATTGATTGATTTATTTGCAATGTCTTCGATGTCTCCAAGCTCACATAAATAACCATCAACACCTTCATCAATAACCTCTGGAATACCGCCAACATTTGTCCCAATTGTTGGAACCCCACAGGCCATTGCTTCAATTAACACAAGTCCGAAGCTCTCTTTTTCAGATAACAAAAGCTTTAAGTCGCTAATTGAATAAAGTTCTGGGAGATTTTCCTGTTTTCCTAAAAGGAGAACTTTATCAGTTAATCCAAATTTAGCAATTAATTTGCAGGCAGTGGTTAATTCCGGTCCATCACCTACTAATAATAGCTTGGACTTTACTTCTTTTTGAATCAGATTGAAAGCTTGAACGACATCTGGAACCCGCTTAACCTTTCGAAAATTAGATACATGAATAATGACTTTTTCATCGTCCTGTATCCCATACTGTTTACGTAAATCCGCTACATTTCGCTTGTAGTAAATTTTTTCGTCTACAAAATTATAAATTGTTTTAATCTCTTTTTTCGGCTCAATTAATGCATGCGTTTGTTCGACAAGTGATTGAGAAACAGCCGTCACTGCATCGGATTGTTCAATTCCAAAGCGAATAAGTTCCGTTAAGGATGGATCATACCCTAGAACTGTGATATCAGTGCCGTGAAGTGTAGTTACAATTTTTACATCCCCACCCACCATTTGCTTCGCTAAATAAGCGCATGCTGCGTGTGGAATTGCGTAATGGACGTGTAAGAGATCAAGCTTCTCCCTTTTTGTAACCTCTGCCATTTTACTTGCTAAAGCTAGGTCATAGGGTGGGTATTTAAAAACTGAATATTGATTCACTTCTACCTCATGAAAATAAATATTTGTATAGATTTTGTTTAAACGAAACGGAATACTTGAAGAAATAAAATGAATTTCATGTCCTTTTTCTGCAAGCAGCTTTCCTAACTCTGTTGCAATGATACCTGACCCTCCAACTGATGGGTAACAGGTAATCCCGATTTTAAGTTTCATTGAAGAATCTCCCACTTCTGCATTAAATACAAGTATGTACTTATTTTAAGGATAGAAGGCTTATAGATTCATGCCTTCTTGTCTGTCACGGATAATTTCACGCCATGAAAAAAAACCTTTTTCAAGTCCGTGAATGAGTACCTCTGCCGTTCCCATATTCGTTGCTAATGGAACGGAATACACATCACATAGTCTAATCAATGCGGAAACATCTGGTTCATGTGGTTGAGCAGTTAGTGGGTCTCTAAAAAAGATCACCATGTCCATTTTATTTTGTGCAATCATTGCACCAATTTCTTGGTCGCCCCCAAGTGGACCCGATTGGAAACGATGGATTTGTAACCCAGTTGCTTCTGAAATGCGTAATCCAGTTGTTCCAGTTGCATACAGCTCGTGTTGTTCAAGAATCGATTTATAAGCTGTTGAAAATTGTACAAGATCTGTTTTCTTTTTATCGTGAGCAATTAAAGCAATTTTCATTGTATGTATCCCCTTATTCGATGATATTTTCTAACCCATACACTAAAACATCAAGATTCATTACAGTATCAACAGATAATTTTACACCTGACATAAAGGAAGCACGATTGAATGAATCATGACGAATTGATAGCATCTGACCATTTCCACCAAACATCACTTCTTGATGGGCAACAAGCCCTGGTAAGCGTACACTATGTATGCGAATTCCATCGAATTCAGCCCCACGAGCTCCTTGTATTGTTTCTTTTTCATTCGGATGTCCCTGTTGCTTGGATTCTCGAACTGCTGTCAAAAGTTCTGCTGTTTTTACAGCTGTTCCAGAGGGTGCATCGAGCTTTTGATCATGGTGGAGCTCGATAATTTCCACGTCGTGAAAATACTTGGCAGCCATTTGTGAAAATTTCATCATAAGCACAGCCCCGACTGCAAAATTTGGAGCAATAATTGCTCCTACCTTACGTTCTTCTGCCATTGTTGATAGTCGTTCTAATTCTTCTTTAGTAAAGCCCGTTGTTCCCACTACAGGACGGACCCCATGTTCAATGGCTATTTCCGTGTGGTATTTACCCGTTTCAGGTGTAGTTAAGTCAATTAACACATCTGGCTTTGTTTTTGAGAAACATTCTAAAATATCGGTAAATATAGGAACATCTACATTTGAAAAACCCTCTATTTCACTTAAAGACTGACCATTGTTTTTATGATCAATCACCCCAACCAGCGTATAATTCTCTGTTTCTTGTACAAGAGCCACCGCTTCTTTTCCCATTCTGCCCCGTGGGCCAGCAATTACGATCTTAATTGTATCCATATTGTCTTCCCCTTTATTTGTTATTATCAATGCGTGTCCATCTATCTTTATCTCTTGTATTAAATTTGTTCATAACTGTATTATGTGCGTCTTCCAAGTCAATGTTCAAGGAATTTGCTAGACAAATCAGAACAAATAACAGGTCACCTGTTTCCTCAGCCATGCTTTTTTCGGTTTCGGTGTCCTTTTTTGGCTTTTCACCATAGTAGTGATTGACTTCTCTCGCGAGTTCACCTAATTCCTCTGTCAGCCTTGCAAGTAATGCAAGCGGACTAAAATAACCTTCTTTAAACTGGCCTATGTATGCATCCACTTCTTGTTGGAGTTGTTTCATTGTCTTATCTGCCATCACTATCACCTCTATCGTTTCTAATCCTATGTTAGCTTAAAATACAGCTTTTTGACAAATAATTCTTTTATACGACATGATTTGTTTGTTTTTCAACCATACTTTATAATGAAGTGGCAATTATTTCAATTTCGGGGGTATCTTAATTTGAAGTTTTCAATAAAGAATATTGTTTTCATTTTGTTGGGGTCTGCTATATTTTCGTTTGGGATTGTACATTTTAATATGCAAAATAATCTTGCAGAGGGCGGATTTACGGGAATTACACTTTTACTATATTTTTTATTTAAATTTGATCCGTCCTATACCAATCTGATTTTAAATGTACCACTGTTTTTTCTTGGATGGAAGCTACTCGGTCGTATTGCATTTTATTATACACTTATCGGTACTGTAAGTGTTTCAATTTTTTTATGGTTCTTTCAAAGGTATCAATTTCATATTCCACTTGATGGGGACTTAATGCTCGCAGCACTATTTGCGGGAGTGTTCATTGGTGTTGGTCTAGGCATTATTTTTCGTTACGGCGGTACAACTGGTGGAGTAGACATTATTGCAAGACTTGTCCGAAAATATGTTGGCTGGTCGATGGGACGGACGATGTTTTTATTCGATGCTGTGGTTATAACGATTTCCCTCATCTTCTATCTTTCTCCTCGTGAGGCAATGTACACATTGCTTGCTGTATTTATCGGAGCAAGGGTAATCGATTTCATGCAGGAAGGTGCTTATGCCGCTAGAGGCGCGATGATTATTTCGGAAAAGAATAGTGAGATTGCTGAAAAGATACTGCATGAGATGGATCGAGGAGTAACAATCTTAAAAGGTATGGGCTCGTATACGAAACAGGAGAAGCATATTTTATATTGTGTTGTTGGAAGAAGTGAAGTTGGTCGTCTTAAGCAGGTAATTATTTCAGTGGATCCCCATGCGTTTGTTTCAGTTAGTGATGTGCATGATGTGCTTGGAGAAGGGTTTACGCTGGATGAGAATAAGAAGCCGATTGAGCGGTGATTTAGGGTGGATACAAGTGTTTCAGCTCATCGTGTGAAGCTTTTGGCTTCACACGCCTTTCAGCTAGCTGAAAGGTTAACACAAGCACATAAAATTTTTTTGAGCAAGCAAGCTTGCTCCCTTTAATTTTATGTGCTTGTGGATAAATGAGCTAAAACTACATAAAAAAGCCGGTTATCCATTTGGTTAACCGGCTTTCATTTTTTATTCTTCTCGAGTCATTCCTGTGTAAATGAGGATCAATCTCAATAGTTCTAGCACCGCTACGGCTGCTGCTGCAACGTATGTTAGTGCTGCTGCGTTTAGTACTTTTTTTGTTTCGCGTTCTTCGTCGTTTCGAATGACGCCTGCTGAGACGATTTCGCTCATGGCTCTTGATGATGCATTGAATTCAACCGGCAGTGTAACAAGTTGGAATAACACGGCTGCTGCCATGAAGATAATTCCTACTAGAATTAAATTCGACATTGTGAAAATAATACCAGCAATGATTAAAATCCATGAAAAGTTCGATCCAATATTCGCTACCGGAACCAATGCATGGCGGAAACGAAGAAATGCGTAATTTTGTTGATCTTGAATCGCATGTCCTACTTCATGGGCTGCAACAGCTGCACCAGCAATTGAATTGCCGTAATAGTTGTTTGAAGATAAACGCACAACTTTTGATCTTGGGTCATAATGGTCTGAAAGTAAACCAGGTGTTTCTTCGATTCTTACATCATATAATCCATTTTGATCGAGTATTCTTCTTGCCACTTCTGCACCTGTCATACCTGATGAAGAAGGAATTTGTGAATACTTCTTATATGCACTCTTTACTTTAATTTGTGCATATATCGGAATGATAATGATCAAAGCAAAATAAACTAGAATCATTTTTGTTCCTCCAAACTATAGTATACTTTAATTTTAGTTAGAGACTCCCTCAATGTCAATTGACTTGCTTACAAAATTTATTTTAAAAAACAGCAGGTCAAAACCCACTGTCACCGTTCTTCATGCTCTCTTTGTTTTTGACGCTTCTGCTTGTCACCTTTATATTTTCTCCAGCCCACATAGATTAATGTAAGAATAATTGCCCCACCTGTCGAAATCATTACCCAAATTAATGAAGGATCGGCGTCATCCTCTGTCATACGCTCAAACATGTTTTTTAGATCTAACTCCATTTGCTCAAGTTGCTGCATTCGTGTAGCGGACTTCAGGTTCTCATGACGATACGTATCCAAGAATGCAATATGTGAATCTATTTTTTGTACATCCTGTGGTGTAATGTCCACTGTAATACTCGGATGAATCATATTATATTTTGATAGAAAGGCAGTTAGGAGGTTATTAAATGTTTCATTATCCCCTTCTTCAACAGTCTCCTTCATTTGCCCAAAGGTCGTCATAATCGAATCTTCCAATTCCGTCCACATCGGCTGATGCTCTGACCTCATCGCATCCACCACTAAACGAAATTGAGTAACCCGATTGATTTTCTCTTCAAAACTAAGCGAATCAGAGGAAACAGCTTCAATGGCTGATTCATGAGTTAACGTAATAATCCGAAGTTCATCCATTGAAAAAGACTCTTCTCGCTGGTTCATTCGTAAAAATTCATTGGAAAAGTGAGTTAATATTTGCTTTGCATCCTTGTATCGTTCTTGCTTAACCATTTGCAGCGCCTGATCAGAAATTTCATCAAGCTTTTCCCAATTTTCTTCGTTGGAGGTAGCGATTATGGATATAGGATGAATTAAAACTATAAAACAAATAATGCATATTATTCTAAAAATTTTCATACTTGTCCCTCCTCAAACATCTATTAAAATGTATGATAGATTGGACAAGAGTAGACCTACTTTTTATGGAAGGTCTAATTTATACCTATCTTTTTTAATACAAAGAAGATAGGTAATTAATATCGAAACCATACTTAACCAAAATGTAAAATAACCGATCTGTGGAATGTATTGATCAAGTACACTATAACTTGGCATCATAAAGAATACATAATCAATTACATCATTATGTAAAGTCCATATAGCTGCGATCACTAAATGAATCGGCTTTATGCGATAATATGGTGCATATAATAGTCCCTGAATCGCCATCCCCAAATGAGAAAAAATCAGCATATATCCATAAATATTCAGGCCATCGACAAAATAGGTAAGTATATTCATGACCACTGCCCATATCCCATATTTAAAAAGAGTAACGATTGCCAACGCTTCAATAAGAGGCCAATTCCGTCTTAGCAAAAAGGCAATTAACACAAAGCAAAAAAACAAGCTTGCCGTTGGACTATCTGGAACAAAGATTAAAAATTTTGGCGGCGTAATGTTCAATTGACTTTCGTACCAAATATAACCGTAGATTGTGCCAGGAATGTTAATTAGCAGAAGAATCCAAAGCACCCAACGTTGCCCCATTAAAAATGTAATCCACTTCATCTATGTACCAACTTTCCTTTTTTCTTACCTCAAGATTCTCTTAAAAACGATTACTTTGTCAAGTTATTAAAGAAAATAAAAAAGCTGACTCTGAAAAGTCAGCTTTTATGTTTGCTTATTTAGAAGTTACACCAGAAATGAATTCAGCGAGCTTCTGTAATTCTTCGTCAGTTCCTTCGAACATACCTGGAGGCATGCCACCTTGACCGTTTACCGCAATGTCAGCAATTTCCTCAGGGGATAGCCCGTTATCAACTAACGCCTTTCCTGCAGGACCACCTTCTAGGTCACCGCCGTGACATCCAATACAACCTTTTTCTTGGTATAACAAGTAGCCTTCAGATTCCTTATCAATTTCCGCTTCTGCTACAATTTTAGCGGATTCAGCTCTTGCTTCCCAGTCAACTTGAGAAGCAGATTCCCATGTTAAGTAGAAAACTGAAGCAATAGCTAGAAGCATAAGACCAGTAGCAATTGGGCGCTTAGATGGTCGACGTTCTGGACCACGGTCTAAGAATGGAGCAAGTAAAAGTGCTCCGAACGCAAGTCCTGGAATTACAAGTGCACCAATTACTGTGTATGGACCTGATGCATATGAATACTTAAGCAATTGATACAAGAATAAGAAATACCAGTCTGGTAGTGGAATATATCCTGACGCAGTAGGGTCAGCGATTTTTTCCAATGGCGATGGGTGTGCTGCTGTTAAACATAAAAAAGCTACCAAGAATACAGAACCAACTAACCATTCTTTTAATAAGAAGTTTGGCCAGAACGCTTCTGTTTTTCCAGGATACTCAGAGTAATCCTTAGGAATATGCTTTTTATTACTTACAGGAACACGGGAGTCCCCAACAAATTTCATTCCTTTTCCGCGATGCATAATCGGTCCCCCTCCTTTTTAGAGAATTTTCATTCAAAAGAGATTGTACGTATTTTTCATTATTTTTTTGAGTAAAACTCAAGAACATCTCAATTTAGATATTCTGTTCAAAATCATGTTCACTTTACACTTCATGAAGAAAAAATCTTGCATCCTATAGTGGACCAGAAATACCTTGACGACGAATCATGATAAAGTGAGCAGCTAGCAAACCAAATAATGCTGCTGGTAAGAAGAATACATGAATCGCAAAGAAACGTGTTAATGTTTGAGCACCAACAATTTCTGTGTGGCCAGCAATTAACGTCTTTAAGTATGGCCCTAAAATTGGAGTTGCATTAACAATATCGAGTGTAACCTTTGTTGCAAATAACGCTTTCATATCCCAAGGTAATAGATAACCTGTTAAACCAAGAGCTAACATTACAAAGAAAATTAATACTCCAACAATCCAGTTAAGCTCACGTGGTTTTTTATAAGCACCTTGGAAAAATACACGGAGAGTATGTAGGAACATCATAACGATTACAAGACTCGCTCCCCAGTGATGCATTCCACGAACAATTTGTCCAAATGCTACTTCATTTTGTAAATAGTAGACAGAATTCCATGCGTTGATGATATCTGGTACATAGTACATTGTTAAGAACATACCAGAAAGAACTTGGATGACAACAATAAAAAATGTTAGTCCTCCAAAGCAATAAACGAATGCGCTAAAGTGATGCGCTGGGTTTACGTGCTCAGGAACCTCGTGGTCTGCAATATCTGCCCATAGAGGAGTAATATCAAGTCGTTCATCAACCCAATCAAATATCTTATTTAACATTGATTACTTTCCTCCTATAGGATTTGGCTTTGTTTTACCTAAATATAAATAACCATCTTTTACTTGACTATCATATAAATCTAATGGGCCCATTGGTGGTGTTCCAGGCACGTTCTTACCATCCTTTTCATATAAACCGTAGTGACAAGGACAGAAGAAACGATCTGGGTTAGCTGGATCCTCAGCCCAAGAAACTGCACATCCAAGGTGTTTACAAACTGGTGACAACGCAATGATGTCGCCGTTATCATTTTTATAAACCCATGCTGAATATGCGACGTCTGATTCGTACCAAGCATCAACTTGATTTACTTTAAAATCAAATTTTTGTGGTTCGTTTGTTATCTTATCAACACTTACCACTTGTACCATGTCATGTTCAGCTTCAGGCTGAAGTAATGGGTCAATTGCAAAGCGGACCATTGGCATTAACATTCCAGCTGCCATGAAGCCACCTACACCAGTTAGTGTATAGTTTAGAAATTGGCGTCTTGATACCCGTTGTTTATTCTCGCTCATTTTTTTCCCCCCTCTATGCTAAGCTAAGTCCAATCCGGACATAATTGTACACATTAAAAACTAGGACATTCTCATGATATATCAATATTTGGTAGAGGTCAATAATAGGATTTGCCGAAACAATGGCAACTATGTGACTTTCTTAGGAAAAGTAAGGAATTTTTTATCATTATTCTTCCATAACGTTAAAAAATCACTTTTGCCAGATGTTTGTAAACAAGGTCACAAGCTGTTTCATTTGATCCTGTAGCATCGTTTGCTTATATTTTTCTTCTACATATTCAAGTGGTAAGGTGGGCAGCCAAATAAGTGAACCATTTAAGTCAGACTCTACTTGCTTCCAGGTGGTATCAGATGTGATAAAAATAGTGTGCTTCATCCCACCTTCAAATAAATCGCTAGTCCATTGATTCAAACGATTTTTTGCCTTTTCCAGCTCTTCCCCATTTGAATAGGTAAAGGCGGGAAAAAGTATGATTCTTCCTTTAAATTGTCGTTCAACTTCATTAGAAAGGATGGTAATGAACTCCCCCATTGAAACTGTATTTTTCAAATTTCCCTCAAGAGAAACTGGAATTAATGGAATAACAGCTGTATCAACATATTCCTTTGCTTGCAGATAGACATCCATATCCTTAGTTACCCATTTCATTATGTATGCTTCCTTTCCCATTAACTGTACTATGTCATTTGCGTTTACTTTACAGATTCAAAGCTAAACTCCCAAACTACCATACCATATTTAGGATAAATAAAAAAGACTGACACGCTGTCAGCCCCTAAATGACATTTCCCTATTATAATTGTTTAAGTTGTTCAGTCAGCCTCTTAAACTCTGTTTCATCCTGTTTGTCAAGCGCCTCATCAATTCGCTTTAACAGATGTTCCTTTTGAAACATATGAATGGATTCCTCAAGAAACTTTTTCGCAAGCTCTTTATCCTGTTCATTCACCTGAAGATGCTTCGGCATGTAAGGATTTTCTTCAAGTACAGCCACATAATTCGGAGAATGGAAGGAGGATCTGAAATTAAGTTGAATATAGATTTCTTCTTCCCTGTTAAGTCGAATATCATGGAATGATTTTTCAGCATCAGTTGTCATAACATTTTCCTTATAAAAACGGAAAGGTACATCATCTACACAATGCGTCGACATAATAATCCCTCGAGGGCAGTATTGGGCTTGCTCAACAAAGTGGACATTTTTCATGAGTTGGTCGTGGCTCATTAAATAGTTAAGTATCCAAACACACTCTCTTCTCTTTAGCTGATAATTATTCAGAAACCAGCGAATAAAATCTTTTTTCTCGTTGACAGATACAGGGGTAGTCATCGCGTGCTTCCCTCCTCTGCTAGTATTGAGTAAAATGAGTAAAAATAAATATACTGATATACTTCAACAATTACATCAAAATATCCTTCTAAACATTAAAATTTAGCTTACTCCAGTTCGGAAATTAATGCTTCAATCTCATATTTCATAGGGTCGAGCTTTAAGAGTTCTTTAAATACTTCGATTGCCTCTTGTCTCTTACCGTCCTCCATTAAGAAGTATCCAAACTCTTCTAAAAACTCTGGAGTTTCTTTAAAAGAAGTATATGCATGACGGTAATGGTTTAATGCATCCGAATATTGTTCTAATTTATTTTTTGCAAAGCCTAGATCCCACTCGAACCGTTCATCGTATTCACCATAGCTCATAACGGAATTAAGGCATTCCACGACATCTTCAAATCTTTCTTCACGCAATAAAAACTTGGATAGCTGTAGTGTTGCTTCAACATACCCTGGGTCAATTGCCACAGCTGCCCGAAGGTATTTTTCCGTATTTTCCTTGTCACCTAGCATCATAGATATTTTACCAGCGTAGAAAGTCAATTCTTTGTTTAGTGATTCCACTTCAAGCCCTTCTAACAATACCTTGTAGCTATCAGTTAGCATTGCTTCTTCTTCATATGCCTTTGCAAGATATAAGTAAAGTGAACCATAGTCTGGGTCGAGCTCCTTTAGCCGTTCGAGAACTTCAATTGCTTTTTTAAAATATTTCGCTTGATAAGCTGTAACACCAAACCCAAACAATGTATTGCTGTCTTCCTGTTTTTTAATGGCTTCCTCATAATACGGAAGAGCATCTTCAAATTTGCCTGTTGTACTATAACTTTCTGCTATGCGGGCGTTAACATTTACACCTGCTAATTCGTCATTTTCCTGTAGTACCTTCTCATAAAATGGTATACTTTTGTTGTATTCACCATGACTTGAATACAGTTCGGCTAAAGCAAAATCAATGATTGTTTCATTATTAGATTTTTCCTTTGCTAACAATAGCTTCTGTTCACTGACCTCAAATAAACCCTGCACTTGGAATAAATCAGCTTGTAAAACAAGGGATTCTAAGTATACGGGGTCATCCTCAGTAATTTGTTCTAAGATATCGATTGCTTCCTCTTCTAAATCAAGGTCAATTAGAATTTCTGCTAAAAAGACAAATAATTCGCCTTCGTCAGGGTACCGTGAAATCAGTTCCTCAACAATTTCTTTTGCATTCTGGGCAAAGCCCCACTTAAAATAATGCTCAGCGATTGTGTATTTTTCATCATCATTTGAGTATTCTCTAATTTTTTTTAAGGTTTTCAGCCCTTCTTCAACTTTTCCATCTTCTACTAGCTGAATTGCATCCTCTAATCTATGCATGAATTATTAACTCCTCTTATTATCTCTCATTCACCAATACATCCTTATCAAAGGATGAAACAAAAAACCCAGGTTTTTTTACTTTACATTCATTACCAAAGCCAGAACGAAAGTATACCTTGGCGTCTACTTTTGTAAAATTTCCCTTGTGCATGGTGATAGTAGGTATAAGTTTATGATAATCGAGAGTTGGCTTTTCATCAACTGAATAGCTTATTGAATCATGCTCATACAGATTATAATCCAATTCCCCACCAACACGAATATCGCCTTTATCCGGATAAATACCAATCTTTTTTAAGATATCAATAGAGAGTGGCTCATCCGTACTCGGGCAGACCGGGATTGTCGGGATCCGATTTTCTTCGGTAATCTCCTTCCAAATCATTTCTTTTCGACTGCTAGTAAAAACGGTTTTCTCTTTCATTTTCCACTCTGGAATGATTGGAATATGATAGGAATGATAAGATTCTCTAATCCATCCCCATGGGACCTTGTATACATCATCGAGTTTTTTTATCGTAACAATTATGACTGGGATTTTTTGTCGCCTGCATGCGACAAGGAATGATGGTGTTAAGCTTTCAAGTGGAACCCGGATGCCTAAATAATAGTCAACTGGGCTATTTAATAAAAAATGTCTTGTGTTCTTAAGTCGATTCGGTATTTCTTTTTCATTCTTTACATCACTCACGACAAGTAAGGTTGTACAACCTTTACGCAAATAATTTTCAGTCATTTCCTTTTTAAATGATTGAAATGATTGTTCTTGCGCAAAGGAGTAGTTCATCATAACATGTCCAGGTGTTAATAAATATTGTGATAAGTTCGTTTTCATATAAGAAAGTCTTTTGAGGTTTTCTTTCATATAATCAACTCGTTGATTTTTTATAAGAATCGAACAAGTAACGACCTTATTATTCTTTAGGACATTCGCTTTTTCTAATATATATGGCATCAAACCCCCCCTTTCGTAATCCCCTTAAGACAAGCTATGCAAAAAGTGGAGGATGTATGTTAGATATTCTTTTAAACGAAAAAAACCCATGGAATATCGTTTTCCACGGGCTTATAAATCATTATTTTACATCAATTAATAAATTTAGGTGTTCAAAGAAGCTTGGGTAGGAAACCGAAATGGATTCAGAATCTGAAAGAAACACATCACCATTTGCCATACAAGCTGCAACAGCAAGCATCATACCGATTCTGTGATCTCCATGACTATGAACATTACCACCGCTCAATTGTTTCTTTTCCCCATATATAATCATCCCATCATCGGTTGGTTCAATGTTTACACCGAGTTTGGAAAGTTCAGTAACAACTGTATCAATTCGATTTGTTTCCTTTACTTTTAATTCCGCTGCATCTTTGATAATCGTTTTACCTTGTGCTTGACTAGCTAACAACGCAATAACAGGAATTTCGTCAATTAGACGAGGAATAATATCCCCTTCTATTTCAATCCCTTTTAACTCAGAAGTCTGAATGGTTAAATCAGCAATAGGTTCATTATTCTTGATTCGTTCGTTTTCAATTTCTAAACGAGCTCCCATTCTAACTAAAACATCGATAATTCCCGTTCTGGTTGGATTCATTCCAACATTTTTTAACGTTATTCGACTGTTTGGCACAATTGCCCCTGCAACGAGGAAAAATGCAGCAGAGGATATATCCCCAGGAACTAGAATTGTAGTACCTGTTAATGGCTGACCACCTGTTAGTTTGACAGTTAGACCATCCTCCTCTACCTCGCATCCAAATGCACGTAGCATGCGTTCGGTATGGTCTCTCGATTTATGCGGCTCAGTAACAGATGTTACACCTGCAGCATTTAAACCCGCTAAAAGGATTGAGGATTTGACCTGTGCACTTGCTACTGGTGAAACATAGTCAATCCCCTGTAAAACGCCACCACGAATGGCTAACGGGGTAAAATTGCCATCTTCTCGTCCGTCTATTTTAGCCCCCATTTGGCGCAGTGGATCAGTAACACGTTTCATCGGTCTTTTGGCAATTGACTCATCACCAATCATGCAAGTATGAATCGGTACACCAGATAGAAGACCTACCATTAATCTAGTGGTTGTTCCCGAGTTGCCAGTATCTAATACCTCACTTGACTCACGAAGCCCACCGTAGCCAGTACCTTCAATTTCAACATGATCCTTATTCTGTGTAATTTTTACACCTAATTTTTCAAAACAACTTATCGTACTTAAACAGTCTTCCCCCAGTAAAAAATTATCGACAATCGTTTTACCTTGTGCAATGGCACCGAGCATAACGGAACGATGGGAAATTGATTTATCCCCGGGAATATCAATTGAACCATTTAAACCAGCTATATTTGTTCGTAGTTTTAGTGAATCCATATTACCACCCCTAAAAGCATTTTCCATTAACCGTTATATGTATCGTAACTGGTTTTGCTTTCAATACATATTTTAGCCTTCTGACGATCCTCGTCACTTTGAAAGCTTATTCTTAGTACTCCATAAATTTCCTCTCTCGTCTCGATAATTCTGATATTGGTAATACTAATTCTTTCTTGTGCAAGTAGTCCAGTAATTTCAGAGACAATACCTGGATAATCTGGAATATCAACATATAAATCATAGAAGGAAGGGATTGCACCTTTTGTCCGTGTTGGCAGTCCATCACGAAAATTTTTGGCATCCATAAAATACTCATATATATGTTCTGCATTACCATTTGCCACAAAATTTCGGATTTGTTCCATTTCGTCGATCCATTTATCAAAAAGGTCCAATAATACATTCCGATTTTGTAATAATATATCACGCCACATTGATGGATTACTAGATGCAATTCTAGTAATATCTCGAAAACCTCCTGCCGCTAATGGACGGACAAGTTCATTTTCTTTATCATATTTTTGTGCTTGATGAACGAGACTCGCTGCAACAATGTGTGGAAAATGGCTAATGACACCTGCCACTCGGTCATGCTCTTCAGGAGTCATAACAACAAAATTTGCTTTTGTACCATTTAACAAGGCTTTCAACCGTTCAACAGCTACATTACTTGAAGGTTTCTCGTTATTAGGTGTAAATATGTAGAAAGCATTCTCAAATAAATGTTCCTTTGCAGCAACAACCCCACTTTTATGGGAACCCGCCATCGGATGTCCGCCGACAAAGGTTACTCCAAGATTCCCAAAAATAGAATCCGCAGTTTGAACGATTTGTTGTTTTGTACTGCCCACATCTGTCACAATGACCTCTTTTTTTAATGAATAGGAACTTAGTTCATGAATAATGTTTACAGTTTGTTTGACAGGAACTGAAATAAAAATATAGTCACATGTATGTACGACATCCTCTAACTCAAATACGGCCTCATCAATCACCTTCAATGTTTTTGCAAGTAGTGATGATTCTTTATTACTGTCAAAACCATAAATTGTAGCATCCGGATGTTCCTTCTTGATTGCGAGCGCAATTGAACCTCCAATTAATCCAAGTCCAATTACAAGCACATTTGCCTTCATACCATCACCACCGAATATAGAAACAACTAATGGGGGTTACGTTCTAACCCCCATAGTCTTAGTTCTTTTGATTTTTAAGCATGTCTGTAAGGATTGCTATGAGTTCACTATTTTGTTCTTCTGTTCCAACTGTGATTCGAATGCTTGTCGGATAACCTAAAGCATTTCCTGAGCGGACAATAAAACCACGCTCCAGTAAATAGTGAAACACATCATCCCCTGGTTGTTCAAAATTAATCAAAATGAAATTTCCGAACGATGGATAATAAGTTAAATTATTTTCCTCGCAGAATGTATAGAACTGCTGCAGACCTTTTTTATTTTTTTCAACATATGCTGAAATAAAGTCCTGGTCATCCAATGCAGCCGATGCAGCAATCTGACCAACACGGTTGGAATTGAACGGCTGACGTACAGGTTCAATTTTATTAATAAAAGCACCATTTCCGATGGCATAACCAACACGTAGTCCACCAAGTCCATATGCCTTCGAAAAAGTTCTTAATATAAGCAGATTTGGATAGTCATTTAATAAAGCTACTGTATTCGGGTAATCCTCTTCATTAGCTGCAAACTCATAATAAGCCTCATCCATAACAATTAGTACATGGTTTGGAACCTTTTTTAGAAAAGCGTGGAGCTTTTCTGAGCTTACATACACCCCTGTAGGATTGTTTGGTGAGCATACCCAGACAATTTCCGTATTTTCATCGATTTGTCCAAGCATTCCATCTAAATTGTGATGGCCATCAATTAACTCAACCTCACGAACCTCTGCCCCTTCAATAATGGCATTATGCTTATATTGGGAAAATGATGGATTCGCCATGACTGTGTTTTTCCCAGGCGCAAGTAATGCAGTTGTAAGAATATGAATAACATCATCAGACCCATTTCCAAAAAGTAACTGTGTGCCATCTACACCTAAATGCTTTGCAAGTTTTTCCCTTAACTCTGTTGCATAGCCATCAGGGTAGATTGCGAATGAATCTAAGCTATTTTTTACTGCTTCTTTTGCTTGATCAGAGCATCCATATGGATTTTCATTTGAAGCTAGTTTCACAATTTTTTCTAGGCCATATTCACGTTTTACTTCTTCTATTGGTTTTCCTGGTTGATATGGTTTTAAATCTAATAACTGTTCCTTGACATTCATCTGAAGCTACACCTCTTAATTGTTGATAGGATCTAATACTTCACTTACAAATTTTTTGAAATGATATAAGGCGGTAGCTCTTGTTTCCTCATTCACTAATTCCTGTAGATGCTCTTCCACCTTTTGGATCAGGGCACTTCCCATAATAACCCCATCACAATGGTCTTTAAGTGCTTCTACTTGGGAAGCGTTAGAGATACCAAACCCAACTGCTACAGGTACACTACTATAGCGTTTAACCTCTTGTAAAAACGAGTATACCTCATTATTCAATGAATTTCGAACACCTGTAACACCAAGAGATGAAACACAGTATAAAAACCCTTGTGCATGTGATGCGATTTTTTCAATTCGACTTGAAGAAGTTGGAGCAACTAATGAGATAAATTTCAATCCCTCATTCTCACATTTTCTTCTGAGGTCTTCACTTTCTTCAAAAGGAAGGTCTGGTACAAGCAAGCCGTCTATACCATTTTGTCGCGCTAAAGCGAAAAAGTTTTCTTCCCCTAATTGTAGCACAGGATTGTAATAGGTAAAGATAATTACAGGAATTTTTAAACCTTTTTTTCTCATTTCTGATACAAGATTCATGGAATTTTCCAATGTAACCCCTTGTTTCAACGCTCGAGCAGAGGCTCTTTGAATGACAGGTCCATCAGCTAATGGATCGGAATATGGAATTCCTAGTTCAAGTATGGAAGCACCGGCGTCTTGTAAGGTAAGAGCAATTTCTATGGTCACTTCTGGATGTGGATCCCCCGCCACGATAAATGGAATAAATAATTTTTCAGCCTTGGGCAATCGGTTCGTAAAGGTTGTGTTCATGAATAGCTCCTCCTTCTTCTAGGTAAGACATGAGTGAATGGACATCTTTATCGCCGCGTCCAGACAAACAAACGAGAATTGATTCTTCTGTTGACATTTCTTTCGCCATTTGGATTGCTTTTGCCATCGCATGAGCAGATTCAATCGCCGGAATAATTCCTTCAATTCGAGTTAGCATTTGTAAGGCATCAAGTGCTTCCTTATCTGTTACACTTTCATATTGTACTCGTCCACTATTGGCAAGGTAAGCATGTTCAGGACCAACCCCTGGATAATCAAGCCCAGCAGATATCGAATATGGTTCTGTGATTTGACCGTGCTCATCCTGCAGAAGATACGTAAGTGCGCCATGGATGATTCCTTTTGTACCTTTTGTTATTGTTGCTGCGTGCAATGAAGTATCGACACCTTTGCCCGCAGCTTCCGCACCGACTAAACGAACATCATCCTTTAAAAACGGATAAAACATCCCCATCGCATTACTTCCACCACCTACACAAGCAACAACAGCAGTTGGTAGTTGGTTTTCCCGCTCTAGAAATTGTTGTCTTGCCTCATCACCAATGATTCGTTGAAAGTCACGGACCATTTTTGGATATGGATGTGGACCAACGACGGAACCAATCATATAGTAGTGGTCCTCACAATGCTGTACCCAGTATCGAATGGCTTCATTAGTTGCATCCTTTAATGTTTGGTTACCGCTTGTAGCTGGGATTACTTCTGCACCTAACAGTCTCATTCGGAAGACATTAAGTTTTTGTCTTTCGATATCCTCCACACCCATAAATACCTTACATTGCAATCCAAACTTTGCAGCAACTGTAGCAGCGGCTACACCGTGCTGTCCGGCTCCTGTTTCAGCGATTATCTTTTTCTTACCCATTCTTTTTGCTAGCAGAGCTTGACCGATAGCATTGTTTATTTTGTGAGCACCAGTATGGTTTAAGTCCTCACGTTTCAAATAAATTTTTGCTCCGCCTATTTCTTTAGTTAAATGATCAGCATATGTAATTGCTGTTGGCCTACCTGAGTATTCCTTTAAAATACGAATATATTCATTATGAAATTGTTCATCTCTGTATACTTCTTCTAACGCTGTTTCGATTTCTTCCAATGGCTTCATCAGTGTTTCAGGGACAAATTTACCTCCAAAATCACCGTATCTACCATTTTCATTCGGTACGTTCAACACATTTATCCACCCATTTCTCTATAGTTTGTATGATTGCGGGATCTTTTTTACCTTCATTTTCAATTCCGCTAGAGATATCAAATCCATCAATCTCATAGTTAAGGAGATATTTGATATTGGTTGCATCAATTCCGCCTGCTATGAAACAAGGAACACCCTGTATTCGTGCCTCCTGCTGATAACCTGGGATGGACTTCCAATCAAAAGAAACACCAGAACCACCCCACATATTTTCAACCTTTGTATCAACAACATATCCATCAGCAACACCCGCAAACTCCTTCATCTTCTTGAAACCTTGCTCATCATGATGGATAACTTTCCATACGTCTAAGCCGGTTTTGCTTTTAACTAGTTTAATAAAATCAACCGACTCTGTCCCGTGACATTGAATAACGGATAAAGATACTTTTGCCAATACCGCTTCAATTTCTTTTAGTCCAGCATTCACAAAGATTCCGACTGTTTTTTTATCCCGTATATCTACCTTATTCAACCACTCATTTACATGAAGGGGATCAACTTTACGTTTACTATTAGCAAAAATAAAACCGATATAATGGGCTTTACTTTCAGCAACTGCATGCACATCCGCAAGTGATTTATTCCCGCAATATTTAATGAGAGGTTGTGTCATACGAAAACCTCTCCAAACATCTGCTTTATCCCGATTCCAGGGGACTTTGCACGCATAAAAGCTTCACCGATTAATGCCGCCTTAGCTCCATATTGAATAATAGCCTTAATATCCTGTGGAGTGTGAATTCCACTCTCACTTACAACCAAACTATCTGATGGTGCATCTTTTGCAATTTGTTCTGTATGAATAATTGAAGTTTCGAATACTTTTAAATTACGATTATTAATCCCAAGAATTTTCGGGGTAAAAATGCTGCAAACCTGCTCTAACGTTTCCCGCGAATGAACTTCTACTAAACATTCCATTCCTCTTTCATAGGCTTCGCAATAATATTCATGTAGTTGATTAGGAGCTAATGCTTCTCCAATTAACAAAATGACGTCGGCTCCCATTTTTTCACTTTGCTCAATTTGCCTTGTATCTACAATAAAATCCTTACGTAGCACTGGGATGTTTACTTTTTTCTTAATGTCCATTAAGTAGTTTATTGAACCTTGAAAAAATGGTTCATCTGTTAAAACTGATATAGCATCCGCTCTAGCTTCCTCGTATTCAGTTGCAATGGAGACAGGATGGAAATCCTTACGTATTAAACCCTTTGATGGTGACGCTTTTTTCACTTCAGCAATGATCCCAAGCGAACGGTTTGGTTTAGAAAGTGCATCATATAAAGAATTTCTTTCAACCTCACAATCTATTTCAGGATAGTCTAAGTTTGCTACTTCAATTTTCTTTTGTTCAAGTATTTTATTTAGCATAGTACTCCACCTCGCGACTTCTTAGTTGCTCAAATTGATTTCTTGCAATTCCAGTAACAACCGCTTCCCTTGCCATCTCTACCCCTTCACGAATACTGTTTACTTTTCCTGAAATATAGATCGCTGCACCTGCATTTAATAACACAATGTTTGTAGCACTTTGATTAGCTCTACTATACAACACATCTCTCAACAGGTTTGCACTTTCAACGACAGAAGATACTTGAATATCTTTCATGTTTCCACGTGGCAGGTCGACATCCTCAGGGGAAAGGACAAATCTTGTAATCTCACCATCTTTTAATTCCACAATATCAGTTTCTGTTGTTATACTGCATTCATCTAGACCATCACGACCCGAGACAAATAAAACGTGCTCAGAACCTAGTTTTCCGAGAGCCTGGGCCATTTTTTCAGCATAATCTGTTGAATAAACTCCCAGTACCTGTTTTTTGCATCTAGCCGGGTTTGCCATTGGCCCTAAAAGATTAAATATGGTTCGAAACCCGATTTCCTGTCTTGGTGTAACCGCATGCTTCATTGCTGCGTGGTAAATAGGCGCAAACAAGAAGCTCATATTTCGTTTGTTTAATGCTTCTTTTGCTTCTGTCCCGGTTGATTGTATTTCAACCCCTAAATACTCTAAAACATCAGCACTACCGCTTTTTGACGATACCGCTCGATTTCCATGCTTCGCCACCTTTATCCCTAAGGAAGAAACAACAATCGCCGAAGCTGTTGAAATATTAAAGGTGGAAGCACCATCGCCTCCTGTTCCGCACGTATCAATCACTTGATCACTTTCATAATCTAACTGCATCATATGCTCCCTCATCGCTCTTGCAAAACCGGTCATCTCATCGACTGTTTCACCGCGGAAGCGAAGGATTGAAAGCAAACTTGCAATTTGACTCGCTGTAGCATTGCCAGACATAATCACGTCCATTACTTGATAGCTTTCCTCTTCTGTTAAAACCTCACCATTGATACATTTATTTAAAAGTTGCTTAAACATGAATATCCTCCTTTTGAAAAGCTTCTTCAGCCAATTGGATTGTTTGAATTAATGCACTAGCTTTATTAACTGTTTCCATCCACTCATGTTCAGGGACTGAATCTGCAACGATTCCTGCCCCTGCTTGGACATAAGCAACACCATCTTTAATGATTGCTGTCCGAATCGTAATACACGAATCTATATTTCCGTCAAATCCAATATAAGCAATGGCACCTGCATATAAGTTCCTAGCTGTAGGTTCGAGTTCTGAAAGAATTTGCATCGCTCTAATTTTAGGTGCTCCAGAAACAGTTCCTGCTGGAAAGGCCGCAAGTAAGGCGTCTAAAGGGTCAATTTTCTCATCTAATTCACCCGTTACCTTCGAAATGATGTGCATCACATGTGAGAACCGACCGACCTCCATTAATACAGGTGTTTTAACGGAACCAAATGTAGATACCCTTCCAATATCATTTCTTGCTAAATCCACTAGCATATAATGCTCTGCCTTTTCTTTTTCGTCTTGAAGTAATTCTGTAGCAAGGGCTTCATCTTCTTCCGTTGTTTTCCCTCTTCGTCTTGTGCCTGCAATCGGATGAATTTCAAGATGCTTATTATGAATCTTTATTAACCGTTCAGGAGAACTTCCGACAATTTCAATGTCATTAATCTTGATATAAAACAAATAAGGTGAAGGATTTACCATCCGTAAGACACGGTACGCTTGGAATCCACTCACAGAAATCGGAATTTCAAAGCGCTGAGATAAAACGGCCTGAAAAATATCTCCAGCTGTGATATAGTCCTTTATTTTAACAACCGCGTTTAGAAAATCTTGTTTCTCAAAATTTGTTTTAATATCTGTCACATTCGGTATTTCATGTAATTTTGGAAGCAGTAACATTTCACTTTGCTCTTTGTTTTGAATCATTCGTGATAAATACATATTAATTTTTGAGTTGGCATGTTCAAAAACAGCTTTTTGAATCCGTTTATCTTCATCACCATTTAATCGAATAAAATGAACCACAATTAATTCACGTGAATGATGATCTAAGGCTAAAATCGTTTCACAAAAGAAAAATTGGTAGCGCTCCATGTTTAAATCATTGTTTGAGTGTTCATCAACCTTTTCAAAGGTTGAGATTGCGTCATAGCCAATATAACCAACTGCCCCTCCGTAAAAGGGGATTTCGATATCAAGTGGTTTTAAGACGAGATAATCCTTGATCCAATTAAAGGCTTCCTTCATTGTTTGTTTTTTTACGAGGCTTTGTTGGTTTTCATTTTTCACGTAATATTGACCTTTATTTTCATCCAAGAACAGAAATGGCTTTAAACCAATGAATGAATACCGAGACCACTCGGATTCGTGATCCTTACTTTCCAGCAGAAAAGATGCTTCGTTTTTTAAGTTTTGAAAAATTTGAATGGGTGTCAACGTATCCACTAAGAAACGTTTGACGATTGGTATTGTCCGATATTGTTTCGCATCGGACTCAAACGAGGAAAAATCATACGTATTCAATTTGCTCACTCCTCCATGTAATATGGCGAATGAGGATTTAGGAGGTATATAAAGATTGGAATCGTTTTTTTGAAAAAACGATAAAAATAAACAACCCAAAGACACATACGTATCCTTGGGTAGAAGTAAACATAATTAACTCTGCTAACCTCAGCTAAACTCTCTCATTCTCATCTACCCTAAACTAAGCTCTAAAACTAACTCTAAAACTAAACTGAAAACTTACTAAACTCTAACTATTTCATTATTTTATCGTATGCATTCCATATTTGTCAATGCATAGTTTTAATTGTTTTCTTTAACGGCTGTAAGGTCTGGTCTAAGTACTACGGATCCGCCATGGTAAATATGTTGGATTTCTTCTTGTTTGGCGGAAGTGTTCACTGTCATCATCACACGAATGCACATAGGCAATGACCCTGGAACTGGAATCTCTCTCATGCTCATTACCGGGACAAATGCCCAACCCTCTATTTGCCTAGCTGCAGCAGCAGGAAAAGCTGCGTCAATATCTTCTGTTACAGAAAAGACAATTTGCGCAACATCATCTGCTTCAATCTTGTTTTCAGATATCATGTCACGTAATAGCTTTTCAGTAGCAGCTAATATATCTTGTTTATTATTATGTTCAATTGTTGTAGCACCACGTATTCCCCTTATCATCTTCGCCCCTCCTTTGTGCGTTTCCTTACTCAATGAAAGTCTTTCAAGAAACGAAGTAATTCCTGATCGTCAATGTCTTGAATGACAGTTTCTCCAATATTTTTTAACAAGACCATTTTCACTTTTCCAGAGGTTGCTTTTTTATCATGTTTCATACGCTCTAACAGTTTTTCCCGATCTAGTCCTTTAGGTATAGTCGTAGGAAATTCAAATAAACCAAACCATTGTCTAATTTTTTCAGATGCTAGATTGATATGAAAGATCTGTTCGCTTACCTTTAAAGCAAAAATCATTCCAATAGCTACACCGTCACCATGTGTGATTTTTCCATATCCTGATTCTGCTTCAATGGCATGACCTAAAGTGTGGCCAAAATTCAAGATGGCACGGAGCCCTTTTTCCTGCTCATCCTCAGATACAACCTTAGCTTTAACAGCTACACCCTTTAATACAGCATATTGAAGTTTATCATCTTTTAGGTCATCAAAGGATGTAATTTCCTCTGTTAGCCATCGGTAAAACTCCGGGTCCCAGATTAATCCATGCTTTATTACCTCGGCAAAACCTGAACGGAGCTCTGTTTTAGGCAAGGTCTTCATTAAATTAATATCATATAGAACCGCATTTGGTTGATGAAAGGCACCTATCATGTTTTTTCCGAGTTCATGATTGATTGCAACCTTACCTCCTACAGCACTGTCATGAGCAAGTAATGTCGTTGGAATTTGAATAAACGGAATACCTCTCATGAAGGTTGCTGCAACGAATCCAGCCAAGTCCCCAACAACTCCCCCACCTAGGGCTAGGATGACCGACGAACGATCCAATCCTTTTTCAAGCGCAAAGGTTTGACAGCGATAATACATCTCAAAAGATTTTGCACTTTCTCCAGCAGGGATCACAAATGATAAGGGCTTATCAAATTGCTGCTTAAGGATGTCGAGCACTTTATCTAAATAAAGTGCAGCAACAGACTCATCACTTATGACGAGCACCTTTGATACCGATTTACATGTATCCAGTATCACTTTGGGCAGTTGTTCCAAAATTTCGGTCCCAATGAACATTGGATATGTCTTTGATTTTGTCGCAATGGTCAACTTATCCATTAGAATTCCCTCTGATACTCACGCATTTTCGAAACATTTTCTTGAATTAAATCGATTCTGTCCTGTCCAAACTGTTCAACAATTGCATTAGCAACTTCCCATGCTACAACAGCTTCTGCAACAACGGAAGCGGCAGGAACAGCACAGCTATCGGATCTTTCAATACTTGCTTCAAAAACTTCCTTTGTCTCAATATCTACACTCTTAAGTGGCTTATATAAAGTTGGAATCGGCTTCATGACACCTCTAACAACGATTGGCATTCCGTTCGTCATACCGCCTTCGAAGCCACCTAAATTATTTGTTCTTCTCTTATATCCGTTTTCCTTATCCCAAGTAATCTCATCGTGAACTTGGCTACCTGGAATTCTTGCAGCATCAAAACCAATTCCAAATTCAACACCTTTAAAGGCATTGATGCTTACCATTGCAGCTGCAATTTTAGAGTCAAGTTTGCGGTCATAATGGACATAGCTTCCTAGACCAGCTGGAACGCCTTCAATGATGACTTCTACAATTCCACCAATTGAGTCACCATTCTTCTTCGCATCATCAATAGCATTCATCATTTGTTCGCCAGCTTCTTCATCTAGACATCTTACTGGTGATTCTTCTGTTTTATTTTTTAGCTCTTCGATGCTCGAATATTCCGCATCCTTCGCTCGAACACCACCAATTTCAAGAACATGACCTGCTACCTCGATTCCTAAAGAAGATAAGAATTTTTTAGCAACAGCCCCTGCTGCAACACGGACAGTTGTTTCACGTGCAGATGATCGTTCTAAGACATTACGCATATCTCGATGCCCGTATTTCAAGGCTCCGTTAAGGTCTGCATGTCCAGGACGTGGACGTGTAATTTTACGTTTGATCTCATCCGCCTCTTCGTCCGTTATCGGTTCAATACCCATAATTTTTGTCCAGTGCTTCCAGTCATTGTTTTCAACCACTAAAGCAATTGGCGAGCCTAATGTTTTACCATGTCTTACACCACTTGCGATTTTGACTTGGTCTTTTTCAATTTGCATTCGTCTTCCTCGACCATGCCCTTTTTGACGTCGAGCAAGTTCAAAGTTTATATCCTCTGTAGTTAATTCAAGGCCTGCAGGTACACCTTCAATAATTGTTGTAAGCTGTGGTCCATGTGATTCTCCAGCTGTTAAATACCTCATCTATGCTACCCCCTAATATGATAAAGCGAAAATTAAGTTTACTTTCGTAATTTAAAGCGATTATGTAACAATATAACATATTCTTTGTATTTTCGGATAGATTTTTACAAAAATTCTATGATTCGTTTCCTGAATATAAAGAAAAAGAATTTACCAAAAGGCAAATTCGATTTCTATATCTTATCAAACATTTTTAGATTTGTCATTTTTCTGACGTTTTATTTTTTACGATAAAAAAATGTATCTTCTGTTTCCAAGCCATACGAGGCTGGATTAAATATTTGTTCGGTACTTCCAACAAATAAGATTCCATTGCTTTTTAGAGCATCACTGAATTTTTTATAAAGCATATCTTTAGCTTCTTCCGTAAAATAGATTAAAACATTTCTACAAATAATCAAGTCAAAATCTGCTCCAAAGGAATCCGCTAATAAGTTTTGTTTTTTAAACGTCACTGCCTTTTTTATATCTGGATGAATCGTGTAAAAAGCACCATCTTGGGTGAAGTAGCGCTTTTTCATGTCAGACGGCAGCTCTTGAAGTGAGCGTTCAGGATATATCCCCATTCTTGCTCTTGTAAGAATATTTTCATCTATATCCGTGGCCAAAATGGATATTTGATTTAAAGGCAAAAACTTTGAGAGAATCAAAGCTAGTGTGTACGGTTCCTCCCCTGCTGAACAGGCTGCACTCCATACTCTTAACTTTCGATTCGACTGAAGGAGTTTTGGAAGAATCTTCGTTTCTAGTACCTCCCAGCGTTTCGCATTTCGATAAAACTCTGAAACATTGATCGTCATTCGGTCCAGAAACTCACCCAAAAGTTCTTTGTCTTTTTCTATTCCCTTATAATATTCTTGAAAGCTTGAAAATCCTCTTTTTTCATACAAGGAAGTCAGTCTTCTTACCATTTGGGCTTCTTTATATAACCGTAAATCAATTCCCGTTTTTCTTTTTATCTGTTCAGTAAATAAATTATAATTCTTATCCATGTCTTCTCCTCAAAAACACATCATTCTCGTGGGGTATTTGTTCCTTGAGAAAAACCAGCCCTAAATGAGAGCTGGTTTTTTGTTAGATTAGTAAATCCAATTATTGATTAACTTATCGTAAGCTACTAATTCTTCTTCTTTGAAGAATAATCCAATTTCACGCTCAGCACTTGCTGGTGAATCAGAACCATGAATAACGTTCTTTCCAACTGTCAATCCAAAATCGCCACGAATTGTTCCTGGAAGGGCATCCTTTGGATTAGTAGTACCCATCATTTGTCGAGCAGTTGCAATTACATTCTCACCTTGCCAAACCATCGCAAAAACTGGTCCTGATGTGATGAAGTCAACTAGTTCTCCAAAAAATGGACGTTCCTTATGCTCACCGTAATGTTCCCCTGCCAGTTCTTCTGTAACCGCCATCAATTTAGCTCCCACTAGTTGAAAGCCCTTTCTTTCGAAGCGTGATACAATTTCTCCAACTAGTTGACGCTGTACGCCATCAGGCTTAACCATTAAAAATGTTTTTTCCATACCAATCTCCACCCCACCAAAAATATGTATAATAGTCATTTTTTAGCGACCAATCAAAATAGTAACACTATTTTGATTGGTTCGCAATGTTATTCTAAAATTTTCTTTTCCCAATATATCTCGCAACATTATACAGTGTATTTCTAGCACGACAAGCAGGTAATTCTTCTAAGATCCCATACGCTTTTTCTAAATATCGATAACTTAACGCCTCGGCTTGTTTGATAGCATCTGATTGTTTAATAGATGCTATTAAAGGCTTTATTTCAGCAGATGTTGTACGTTCTGATACTTGGAGTATTTGTTGTTTAAGGTTTTCATCCTTCATCGCATATAGAACTGGCAAAGTGATATTGCCTTGAAGCAGATCGCTGCCAGCAGGTTTCCCCAATTGTTCATCTGTGCCAGTGAAGTCTAAAATATCATCTGTAATTTGAAATGCCATCCCCACATAATAACCAAATAAGAACAGTTTTTTATGGACCTCTGCAGGTACATCTGCTGCTATCGCTCCTAATTGGCAGCTACTTGCAATTAATAGAGCTGTCTTCCGTTTTATTCTTCGTAAATAACAGCGTAAGTTTTGATCATAACGATATTTATCTTTGATTTGTTCGATTTCACCTAAGCATACCTCAACAATAGTATGTGCTAGGAGTTTGTGTAATAAGGGATTTGGAAGCTTTGTAATAATTTCAAGAGAGCTACCCAGAATATAATCCCCAGCATACATGGCTATTTTATTATCCCATTTCGCCTTAATGGTAGGCTTACCACGTCGAATGTCCGCGTCATCAATCACATCATCATGCACAAGAGATGCTGTATGAATAAGTTCAAGTGTCACAGCAACATTTTTAATGATATCAATATTATAGTTCCCAAATTTTCCTCCTAAAAGGACAAAAACGGGCCGTAGTCGTTTACCACCAGATTGTAATAGATGCAATCCAGCTTGCTGAAGAACGGGATGCTTTCCTTTAATGGAAGACTCCAATTCTTTTTCTATAATTGCTAAATCTGTATTCAAATACGAATACGTCAAAGATAATTTCATCAGTTTCACCTTAGTCTAAAAAATATGACGCGATCAACTATTTCTTTTATAACCTAAATGCATTGCCGCTACACCCAAAGTGTATGGTTTCACTTCGATGTCAGTCAAGCCTGCTTCCCGAAACATGTTTGCAAGCTCTTTCATACCCGGGAAATCACGTGCAGATTCCTGGAGCCATGAATATTCCTGATAGCTCTTAGCAAAAAGCTTTCCGAAAATCGGCATAATAAAACGAAAATACATAAAATATAATTGCCTAAAACCGACCATCGTTGGCTGTGAGGTTTCTAAACAAACAACCTTACCACCTGGCTTTACAACCCGTTGCATTTCTTTTAATACCGTCATGTAATCAGGAACATTACGAAGACCAAAGCCAATTGTTACATAATCAAATGAATTATCATCAAATGGAAGTTCCATTGCATTCCCATGGGTTAACTCTACCTGAGTTAACTTTAGCCTGTCCACTTTCTCTTGACCAATTTTAAGCATGTTCTTACTAAAATCAAGACCAACAACTTTTCCCTGTGGGCCTACCTTCTCAGCAAGGGCAATCGTCCAGTCAGCGGTACCACAGCAAAGGTCAAGTGCAGCCGAACCGGCTTTAACATCCATCCGTTTCATTGTATCCTTACGCCATGCTTTATGTTGTTGGAAGCTGATAACGGAATTCATTTGGTCATAGTTTTTATAGATTTTTTCAAATACATGATGTACTCGTTGTTCTTTCGATTGTTCCATAATTACCCTTCTTCCACGCATCTTTTCAATGATAATGTAGTACCAACAAGAAGTAGTTCATCAATACGGTTACTCAACATTTTGTTTAGTTTTGGGGGTTTCTCTAAGGATTGTTCTAACTTTTTAGTTACAAGAAAGATTTGCATGTTAAATTCATTCATTACATTGGTTATATGATCTTGTTTTTCCCCCGGAACTATTTTCTTAAGGGTCTTAATAAGAATCGAATTGCCATTTTCTAAATATTGATCCCTTTCAAATAACAGTCTTTTGAGTAATAAAAAGTGTTGAACGAGGTCATCCCATTTTTTTATTTGAAAGCTTTTCACGATTTTTTGGAAAACAGCAGATTCCACAGCTGTCACACATGATATAAGCTTCTCGATTTGTTCATGATCCATTTGGTACAAATAAATTTTTGCCTCATTTACATCTTTAATACCCTCTGCAAGTATTCGAATGAAGGTGATATCAGACGCTTCGGCAAGGAGATTATAGTACAATCCACTAAAATAGTCTCCCGCCAGAACGGCCAACTGTTGACCGCGCATACGGTCATCTGAATAAGAAAGTCGATTGGGGACCGTTTCATGGGTATCTAACGCCTGTTGAACAAGCATAGTAGTGACTATATAGTTTGTTAATTGCTCTTTTGGCAAAAGCAAATCCTCGCAAATGGAGTATAACAATAATAGTTTATCCTCATCTATACTAGGTGTTTCCATATATCTTTGAAGGTATGAGTGCTTTGTTTTGTTCTCAATACGCTCCTTGAGATTGGCAATTATTTCCTTGATGTCATGCAAATCAATCACCCTTGTTTCCCCAATTTAAATAATCCATTTATCTATTTTAAAGTTCTTTATATTAGTCTTTATAAAACAACGTTAATTATAACATACATCCCTTAGTTTTTCCCTTAGTTTTATTTATTCCAAAAGAAAAAGCAGGATTTACCTGCTTATTTTTTTGAATCTGATTCAGTTTCTCCATGACTAGTTTGGATTATGGCATGACCTCGTACTTTGATTGCTGAAGTATGTTCTGTGAATTGTGCAATCATGACCTCGCCTTTATCTAGTTTCTCTGAATGATGGAAGCGTGTATCAGAACCTCTTGTTAGACCGATTACATTCACTCCATCTTCTACTGCTTTGATTACAATAAATTCTGAGTTTGAATTATTATTCATCCTTTTCAACTCCTATGAATGCTATGTAAGGAACCATTTCAACTCATTCAACACTATTTGGAAGTTGAGTGAAATCCATATCTTTTTTTACTATCTCGTAATTTATTGAGGATGTCAATTCTTTATTAATGATAGCACTTCGCTGCGGGCTGCAGGATCCTGTTGCAGTATCCCCCGGACAGCTGAAGTAACGGTTTTTGCCCCTGGCTTTTTAACGCCGCGCATTGTCATACACATATGCTCCGCTTCAATGACTACCATAACCCCGTGTGGCTGAAGTGTTTCAACAATGGAATCAGCTATTGTTGAAGTGATTCTTTCTTGTAATTGTGGCCTTTTTGCCACTGCTTCTACTGCTCGTGCAAGCTTGCTTAGGCCTGTTACTTTTCCGCCTTTAGGTATGTAGGCAACATGTGCATGACCATAAAATGGAACGAGATGGTGCTCACACATCGAAAAAAACGGAATATCTTTCACAAGTACCAATTCTTCGTGTTCTTCTCCAAAGACGGTTTGAAAGTATTCTTTCGGGTCATCTTGTAAGCCTGAGAAAACTTCAGCATACATTTTAGCGACACGTTTTGGCGTATCTAGTAGCCCTTCTCTGTGCGGATCTTCCCCAATTGCTTCTAAAATCATGGTAACGGCTTGCTCTATTTTTTTATAGTCTATGGAAGTCATGCCAACCCCTCCTCTTGTCGCATACTACTAGTTCATTGATTCTAGCATATTTACGGATAGAAAACAAAAAAGAGTCGCAAGCGACCCTTTTTGTATCTTTCACATAGGTTCTATGTAAAATTATTTTACTGCATCTTTAAGCGCCTTTCCTGGTTTAAATGCAGGAACCTTGCTAGCAGCAATTTCGATTTCTTCACCAGTTTGAGGGTTGCGACCTTTACGAGCTGCACGCTCACGTACCTCAAAGTTACCGAATCCGATTAGTTGAACTTTGTCTCCACCTTTAAGAGCTTCAAGGATTGAATCAAAAACTGCATCAACAGCCTTTGTAGCATCCTTTTTAGAAAGTTCAGCACTTTCAGCTACAGCGTTAACTAATTCTGTTTTGTTCATGACATTCACCTCCTCCCAAATTAAAAATACAAATCATATGAATGATTATTCATTACCCTATAAGCCTTATGTCATCAAGTATCTACCAACGTCAGCTTGATGCTAACATGCCTTATAATAAACGATTATTAGTCATAATTCAATATATTTCAACAGAAATTTTACCTTATTATGTATATTTCACCAAAAAACCTCTATTTTTTTGTACAAAGCTTATCATATTCATATTTAGTAAGCAAATCACATCAAATGCGCAAGCGCATTGAAAGTGGATTATTGACGAAAAGGATTCATTTTCTACAAAAAAAAGACTCCTAATTAAGGAGCCTACATCTTATAATATGATAGCGATCAATCCGCCTGAACCTTCGTTTATGATTCTTTCAAGGGTTTCTTTTAGCTTATAACGTGCATTTTCTGGCATTAAGGATAATTTAGCTTGAATGCCCTCTCGTACAATCGAACTTAGTGATCGACCAAAGATATCTGAATTCCAGATTGATAGTGGATCATCCTCAAAGTCTTGCATTAAATAACGGACTAATTCTTCGCTTTGTTTTTCTGTGCCAATTATCGGTGCAAATTCAGACTCCACATCCACCTTTATCATGTGGATAGATGGTGCAACAGCTTTTAAACGAACCCCAAATCTTGAACCTTGGCGTATGATTTCAGGCTCATCTAGGCTCATATCTGATAGCGCAGGTGCTGCAATTCCATAGCCTGTTTGCTTTACCATTTTTAATGCATCGGCCACTTGATCATACTCTGCTTTTGCATGAGCAAAATCTTGCATAAGCTGTAAGAGATGATCTTTTCCGCGGATTTCAACACCCACAACTTCTTTAAGAATTTGATCATATAAATCATCTGGAGCATATAAATCAATTTCTGCAACTCCCTGCCCCATTTCGATACCAGCTAAGCTCGCTTGGTCAATAAAGTCATATTCACTAAATTGTCCAACGACGCGGTCCACATCGCGTAAACGCTTGATATCTTGAACAGTGTCCTTTACAGCATCTTGATAGCTTTCTCTTAACCAATGATCCTCGCGTAAGACCATAACCCAGCTTGGTAGATTTACATTTACCTCTAAGACTGGAAACTCATAAAGTGCTTCACGTAAAACATTAAATACATCTGCCTCACGCATACTTTCAACACTCATTGCTAAAACTGGGATATCATATTTTTCATTTAATTCCTGTCTTAGCGCATCCGTTTCAGGATGATGAGGATGGACAGTGTTAATCACCATGATAAATGGTTTTCCGACCTCTTTTAACTCAGCAATTACTCGCTCTTCTGCTTCAATATAATCTCGTCTAGGAATTTCCCCAATTGAGCCGTCTGTTGTGACAACAACTCCTATTGTAGAATGCTCTTGAATGACCTTTCTTGTGCCAATCTCCGCTGCTTCATGGAACGGGATTGGTTCTTCATACCATGGAGTATTAATCATTCGTGGCCCGTTCTCATCCTCATAACCCTTTGCACCTGGTACTGTGTATCCCACACAATCCACAAGGCGAATGTTCACATCTAGCCCTTCTTCAACATGGACCGAAACAGCTTGGTTTGGAACAAACTTTGGTTCCGTTGTCATGATGGTTCTTCCAGCAGCGCTTTGTGGTAATTCATCCTGCGCGCGAGCCTTATCAGCTTCACTACCGATATTCGGTAAGACTACTAATTCCATGAACTTCTTTATGAAAGTAGATTTGCCTGTTCTTACTGCACCAACGACTCCTAAATATATATCGCCACCGGTGCGCTCAGCGATATCTTTAAAAATATCTACCTTTTCCAAGTGTGATCCCTCCCGATTTTACAGTTCTTGGGATAATTTTATCCTTTTACTACATATTCTAGGACATTATATTTGTATGACGTTGTCCTAATTAAATATGACTATTTCTAGAAAAAAAATCCCCCCATAATATGTAGCAGCAAAATTCAGTTCAAAAAGACCGTCTTTATACCACCCTAGCAAGCTATATTTCTTACACTTTTTGAACAATTTACAAAATAAAAACCCTTCTTTTAGAGTTTATGTCTAAAAGAAGGGTTCATGACTTAATTATCTAAAAAAATTGGTTCATTTTTATCATCTATCGTATATGGCAAAGAATTAGTCGGAACAAACATCGAGTTTTCGACTAAAAGAGCTCGAATATCATCGCCTGTTTTATAGGTATGCTCGTACTTGCCTATATACTCAAATAAATCTATACGGTAATCTACAACAATTTCGTTGTTGTTCGTTATCAACAGAGGTAAGTTTTTTCCTGTGAATGGACTTACAACAAAAGGCTCTTCTTTCAAGCCAAGCTTGTTATAATCTAATGTAAATACATTCGTTTGGAGCTGTTCCTTAAATGGCGCATAACCATTTGAAGAACGATACATTTGCACTCTCAAATTTAGTTCGCTGATTTTTTCTGAAATTCGAACATCTAAAAGTTTTACTGTTGGATTCGTTTCAACATCGACTAATACATATAAATAAACCCCGCCCGTTTCATAAGCATTACCCGGTGGTTCGGCTATGTATTTTGGAGAAATCCGAGAAAAATCAATCGGATATTTTTGATAAATGGGAGTCTCCATATCCCTGTTTTTTATTGGTAAAAGTCCCCCTGAATCTTCTTTAAATTGATCTACCGCTCTTTGAACAGCCGCAATTTGATCCTCATAGGGAATTTGGTTTTGAGTAAGCTTTTCTTTCGGGTATAGGCATCCTGTAAGCATTGATAATGAAAAAACGATGATCAACAGTTGTAACGTAACTTTCATATTTAATACCATCCTTATGTTTGTAACTCTACTCACTAACAGGTCCACTAAACACTACAAAGAAAATAATAATTCCTGCTAGAATCATAAAAAGATATGCAATCGTGGCCACAATCCCTTTTAGGAAGCCCTTAAGTTTATATCGACTAAGATAAATAGATATAATTGCAATCAACATAAATGCCATTCCTGCGAATGAAATCCACATTTTTAGTAATCCTGGTGTCACCTTGTTCACTCCCTTGTCCAACTCTAACATTCCGTCAAATATTATATCATAATAAGCATCTTTAAACTAAGGCAATATATTTAATTGTAAAACAAAAAAGCTGAAGTAAAGAGGGGCACCTTTACTTCAGCAAGCGTAAACTAAATATTCCCTTTAACCCAGTTGCTCAGACCCACAGTATACTACGTTGCATTTTATGCGAAAATGTCATGAAATGTATCGTCTTATGCCTATTTTTCGCAAGAAAGTGCAAAGTTTTAATCACTGGAATTTTCTTGCTGTGCGAAATTGTTAGGAATCCCGCTATTTAGTATTCTCCTTGCTATCATATGCACCAAAAGGGAGTCTGTGTAATAATTTTTTACAATGTTGTTCCATTTTCAAAATAATTAAAGAGGTCAGCCATTTCGTTGGTTTTTCCTCTAGCCATAAGTTTATCCACAGCATCTTTAGGCGATTGATTATTGAAAAGAACGTCATATAGGGCAAATGTGATTGGCATTGACACATCCATTTGTTTAGCTAATTGATACGCAGCTTTTGTCGTGCGGACACCTTCAACGACCATCCCCATGTTATCCAGGACTTCTTCAATGCTTTGCCCTTTACCAAGTAAATTTCCTGCACGCCAGTTCCTTGAGTGGACGCTTGTACACGTGACTATTAAATCCCCGATTCCAGTTAATCCGGCAAAGGTTAGTGGGTTAGCTCCCATTTTGATACCTAATCGTGAAATCTCAGCCAATCCTCGAGTAATAAGAGCAGCCTTTGCGTTATCCCCATATCCAAGACCATCTGTAATTCCTGCAGCCAAGGCAATAATATTTTTTAATGCCCCACCTATTTCAACACCAACAATATCAGGATTGGTATAAACGCGGAAATGCTGATTAATGAATAAGTCCTGAACATATTCAGCCGATTCCATATTTTTAGATGAAACAGTTACCGTTGTTGGATGACGAAGCACCACTTCCTCAGCATGGCTTGGTCCGGAAAGCACAACAACAGCTTTTAAGAGGTTCGCTGGCATCTCTTCTTCAATCATTTCAGAAATTCGCTTTAATGTGTCTGGTTCAATCCCTTTACTTACATGAATAACCGTTAATGGCATTGTAGTAATTTGGCTTATTTTCTGAAGAACTTCCCGAATTGCTTTTGTTGGAACAGCTAATACTATCGTCTTTACATCCTCCAAGGCCTCGCTTAAATTCGCATATCCACTGATCGTATTTGGTAGTTCAATTGAGGGAACATATTTAGAATTCGTATGTTTTGTATTAATTTCATCAACCTGATCCTGTCGATGCGACCAGATTCGAACCTCATGATCATTGTCAGCAAGAACAAGCGCCAGTGCAGTTCCCCAGCTACCTGCTCCAATAACTGTTACTTTCTCCATGACGTCTTCCCCTCCTATTTTCTAGCCCTCGCAATAAGCTTTATTGGTGTTCCTTCAAATCCAAAAGCATCCCTGATGCGATTTTCCAAGAACCGTTCATATGAAAAGTGCATTAACTCAGGATCATTTACAAACACAACAAAGGTTGGCGGCTTAACCGCAACTTGTGTCACATAATAAATTCGCAGACGATTACCCTTATCCGTAGGCGCTGGATTCATTGCAACAGCGTCCATAATGACATCATTTAAAACATTTGTTTGGACACGCATTGAATGATTTTCACTGGCCATATCAATCATTGGAATTAAGGTATGGATGCGTCGTTTTGTTTTTGCCGATAAGAACACAATTGGTGCATAATCAAGGAATAAGAAATGATCCCGAATTTTTTGTTCAAATTCCTTCATTGTTTTCTCGTCCTTATCAATGGCATCCCATTTGTTTACAACGATTACAACCGCTCTTCCAGCTTCATGAGCATAACCAGCAATTTTTTTATCCTGTTCAATAATTCCTTCTTCAGCATTTAAGACAACAAGGACGACATCAGAACGTTCAATAGCCTTAAGAGCCCTTAACACACTATACTTCTCGGTACTTTCATATACCTTTCCTTTTTTCCTCATACCTGCTGTGTCAATTATGACATATTCTTTTCCATCAACTGTGTACTTTGTATCAATAGCATCCCTTGTCGTACCAGCAATATCACTCACTATTACTCTTTCCTCGCCTAATAGGGAATTAACAAGGGATGACTTTCCTACATTCGGACGACCAATTAATGAAAATTTGATTGTGTCCTCATCATATTCTTCGTTTCCACCCTTTGGAAAATGTTTGATAACTTCATCCAATAGATCACCAAGACCAATTCCATGTGATCCCGAAATAGGAATCGGTTCACCGAAGCCTAGTGCATAAAAGTCAAAAATATCTGCTCTCATCTCAGGGTTGTCCACTTTATTAACTGCTAATACAACAGGTGTTTTTGATCGATATAAGATTTTGGCAACCTCTTCGTCTGCACTAGTCACACCTTCACGTCCACTTGTCAAAAAGATAATCACATCTGCTTCATCAATTGCTATTTCTGCCTGGTGCCTAATTTGAGCTAGAAATGGCTCATCGCCAATGTCGATACCCCCTGTATCAATAATGTTAAATTCTTGATTTAGCCACTCTCCAGAACTATAGATGCGATCTCTTGTTACTCCTGGAATATCTTCTACAATCGATACTCTCTCTCCAACTATACGATTAAAAATTGTTGATTTCCCTACGTTTGGACGACCAACAATTGCCACAACTGGTTTTACCACAGGCGTTCTTCCCTTCTAAACGAATCTCATACTACATATATCACATAAAAAATATCAAAAATCAAACATATGTAAAAAATAAACCCTTCTACGTCAGAAGGGTCATGCTTTTTTATTCTATCAAAAATACGTGTTTACAACAATCAATTGTTTAGTGTTTTACGATTATGTATAAATTCTCGCTGATTTCATGAGCAATTCCATCGATAATGGCCTCTAAACTAGCTGCAACAGATTCCATTTCTTCCTTGGTTGAACATGTAAACACCGGTGTCCCACCAGAGATTTTCACTTTAGACGAATCCATTGTGATTGCGGCTAGGATAAACTTTTCAATATTCACTTAAGCGGCAACCCCTTTTCATTTTTCGTCTCTTTCCGTAGGCATGCGAATTGCATTTTCTAGAGTAGGCACACGCCCTATTACTTCAATGGCCCGCTCCACATTCTTTTGCTGGGGTAAAACAAAAATTCCAACTCGCCCATCATCCAAATCTCTTTTTGCCAATGGCACTAGTGCAGGCGTACCAGAGTCTCTGAAAATTCCTAACGCTGTTGAAACATCGTGTAAAATTGCTTGCCTCTGTCCTAAATTTGCTATAGTTGCTCGCGCATCGAATGTTTTAGGCTTTAGAATAAACCCCATCCCATATTTTAGAACCTCTTCTTGCCGTGCTGGAAGTCCGATATTCATAATATAAATATTATCTACATACAAGCCAGCATCTTTAAAATGTGGCTCAACATACTCAATTTCAACGATATCCTGCAGTTTACTTCCTGCCATAAGCTTTTTACATACCAATAGACAAATGATACCTACTACAATTCCTGCCCACCAATTAAAAGCTAGGTAAGCAAATGTAGAAAAAAAGGAAGTAAAAATAACTAAATAATTTCGACTTTCAAAGGCAACTGCTATTCCCTCAATATATGTCTTCCCTCTCGGAACTAGTTCATATGAATCCAGTTCCGTAAGTGTATTTCGCTCCATATTACGTACATCACGAAATTGTGAGGCGGCAATCGTTAAAAACGTAATCGCAGTAAACTCTTCTTCCATAATTGAAGGAACAGCCACAGTTCCTAATCCTGCTGCTATAAACCCTAATGCAACATGTATGATTTTCCCATGCAAGTAAGTGGGATATTGACGATAATCTGTCCGTAGCATATACATTCTTACAGCAACACCAAAGATAACCCCGAACAATATCGGGTATGTATATTCATTCATCTAACCATGTTTCTCCTTCGAATTTTTTTGAACCATTACATCGACATGATGTAAAAGTATTTCTAATGATGACCATATAAAAATAAAGCAAAAACTAATTGAAATTACATCTAAAAATACAAATGAACCAATTTCGTATGGAAAATTGACATTTTTAATAATAAATCCAAATAGAATATCTCCCTGTATAGCACCGATTAATAGCCCTGCTAAGCGTAAACGAAAATCCTTTAACAGCATGATGGTTACGTATATTAATGCAGCTCCAAGCATTAAATTTCGATTAAAAAGCAGCCACACTGGGTCATATAATTCAAACAATAAGAAGCTACAATATGCTAAAGAAATGGTAAGAATACAAATGAGCAAATATAATAATTGTTTTTTGGGCCGTTTCGAAATTTCCTTCAAACAGTAAAAGAAAATTAGCATGATACTGCAATTTATTTTAATCCCAGCAAAAATGACATAGTATGGTGATAGGATGATTGTCATTAAAAACAAAACAGACAGGAGTAACCGTTCTCTGTTTTTCTTCATTAAAAATGTACTACACACCCATGCCATCCAACAAATCCAATAAAATAGTGCTCCGTCCATTCCTCCACCTCCTATTATTTCCATTATGGCTCAAAATGATGAATTTTAACCTACTTGCATACCTAAATTCCTTTTAAGAAACAATAAAGTGAAACTTCATTTAGAGGGGATTTATTTCATCCCCCACTAAATGTTAGTTGAACCAATCGGGCTTTTACTGGAAGTTGACCCTTATTGTGGGTCTTACTGCATAGTTAATGCGGGATAAAATGAATTCGATAACCTCTGCATAAAGTTCCCCAATCACAGCAACTTATGTAGAGTGATAAAGGAGGATTTGAAAGTGGGTAGAGATAGACAGGAAAGAAAACTTAAAAAGGCACGTATAGTTGAGTCAGACCGAGACCAATCCCTTAACAATAAAGGTGCAACAAGATTAGATACACCTGAAGAAGCTAGAGAAATGAATCAAATGAATCCGAAATAAAAAGCCCTCACCCAATTGGGTGAGAGCTTTTTTGTTGAACGATCACTTTAATTTATTTAATTGGTCACCAATGACTTCACCAAGTTGGAAACCTGAAGTCTCCTCTTGTTGCTGATATTTACTGTAGTCTTCTTCGACATTTTCTTCAAGTTCTTTCATACTTAAAGAAATACGTTTTTCAGACTCATTTAGTTCAAGTACCTTCACATTTACTGTTTGCCCCTCTTTTAATACCTCATGAGGTGTACCGATATGTTTTGTAGAAATTTGTGAGATATGAACAAGTCCTTCAACACCTGGTAATACCTCAACAAACGCACCGAAAGAGACAAGTCTTCTTACTGTACCTTCAACTACATCCCCAACTGATAACTTCTCGGAGATATTTTCCCATGGTCCAGGTAATGTTTCTTTCAACGATAATGAAATTCTCTCATTGTCACGGTCAACAGATAAAACTTTTACATTAATTACTTGACCTTCTTCAACAACATCAGATGGTTTTGACACATGTTCGTGTGAAAGTTGAGAAATATGAACTAATCCATCGATGCCACCAATATCAACGAAAGCACCGAAATCGGTTAATCGTTGAACAGTACCTTCTAGTACAGCACCAACCTGTAATGAATCAAGAAGCTGTTGCTTTTTATTTTTTTGATCTTCTTCCACAACAGCACGGTGCGATAAGATAACTCTGTTTTTCTCACGGTCAAGTTCGACCACTTTAACTGTTAAAGATTTATCTTTATAATCAGAGAAATCTTCTACATAATAATTTTCAACTAAAGATGCTGGAATAAAGCCTCTAACGCCAAGGTCTACAACTAGTCCACCCTTCACAACATCTTTTACAACTGCTTCAAACACTTCACCAGAATTAAATTTTTGCTCTAAATCATCCCAGGCTTTTAAAGCTAGTACGGCTTTTTTTGATAAAATCAAAGCTTCTTCTTCTACTTTTGTAACAGAGAGCTCTATTTCTTCTCCTTCTGATACAACATCACTTGCTTTTTCAACATGCAGGCTGGACAGCTCACTAATTGGGATTATGCCATCTAGCTTACTATTCTCGACTGAAACAAATACTTGTTTTTCCTCTACCTTCGTCACCTTACCAGTAATTACATCACCAACCTGTAACTCTTTGTACTCAACTTGATTCATATCCTCTGCCATTCCAATTACCTCCTTCAATCTCCAACACAAAAAAACACTTTATGTATATTAAAGTTATAAAAATATTCTTTTAATTAACTTCTAATAAATAGAGTTATTTGTCAAGTATAAACTCTTAATCTATTTATAATTTTCCAGTATTTCGTTTATGGAATCCATAATTTTGTCGGTAACAACATCTGCAGAAGCCTTCTCTTCACGAAATGTATCCATTTGAACTGGCTTACCGTAGACCACTCTCAACTTACCAAATAATTTATAAGGTCCTATAATCGCACACGGAACAACAGTACAATTAGTTCGTAGGGCAAAGAAACCAACCCCGGATAACCCTTTTCCAAGCTTTCCATCCCTACTTCTCGTGCCCTCAGGAAAAATACACAACACATTTCCTTCTTTTAATATTTTCAAGGCTGTCCGTAGTGCTTCACGATCACTCATTCCGCGTTTAACAGGAAAAGCATTTATTCTTGGTAAAATCGGTCCTAATATAGGGACCTTAAACAGTTCTGCTTTTGCCATAAAATAAATCGGTCTTGGTGATGTAACCCCAACAACAGGTGGGTCGAGATTGTCAATATGATTGGAACAAATCAGAACGCCACCTTCCTTAGGTATATTCTCCCTGCCCAAAACCTCTATACGATAAAGAGGTTTGATGATGGCTCCAACTAGTCCTCTTGCAAAGGGATAAAGGTTCATACGATTCAAATCCTTTCCTTTACAATATCCATAATTTTGGTTACAACCTCTTCGATGCTTAATGATGTTGTGTCAATCTCAATTGCGTCCTCCGCTTTTCGCAATGGGGCGACTTCGCGTTCAGAATCAAGTTTATCTCGAGCTGCAATTTCTGATTTTAATTGTTCTAGGTCAGATTGGTAGCCTTTTGAAAGGTTTTCTTCGTGACGACGTACGGCTCTTTCATCAACTGATGCAAGTAAAAATATCTTTACTTCTGCCTCAGGAAGCACGTGGGTACCAATGTCCCGTCCATCCATCACAACGCCACCAAGCTTAGCAAAGCCTTGCTGCTGCTTGACCATATTTTCTCGCACTTTGCGATGTTTAGAAACAATAGATACTGAATTTGTCACATCACGCTCACGAATTTTTTCAGTTACATTTTTTCCATCGATAAAAACAAGCTGGCCGTTCTCACTCGGTCTTAATTCTAGATTTGAATTCTGTAGGGCATCTAGAAGCTGGTCTTCATTTTCTAAATCTAAATTTAATTGCAATGCTTTGTATGTTAATGCACGATACATCGCACCCGTATCAACATAAACGTAAGATAAGTCCTTCGCGATAATTTTTGCAACTGTACTCTTACCTGCAGCTGCTGGTCCGTCAATTGCGATCGAAATCTTTTTGTTCATAAGCTATGTATGCCTCCTGTAACTAACACTTGTAGGAATAGGTTAACGTTATAAAGTAAGCTTGTTTATCTAAGCTTTATTATATTAATTCACTTGAACAGTATTCCTACTTACGAAAAAATGCAGGGAATCCCTGCAATTCATTTTAATTGTTATTTAGTAATGTTTCAATGGTTTTGGTTGTGTCCGATTTGTTGACACCCTCATATTCAATCATTCTCGTGATATATGGAGTCAATGGACTATATATGATAATAGCCTGTCCCACAAGTAAAAAAACAAATTGAATAATTGCTAGCTTAATTAAAATTCGTTCAAAATTTTTCATTTTACATACCCGTCCTAATAAGAGTTTTATTACTAGTATGCAAAAGTTTTTAATATTTTATTCTTTGAAACCCATTTCTACATGTCACTTACATGGATCCCTTTTTTCTTTAATAATAATTGTCTTTCAAAACAAAATTTAATTAATAGCTGGCGGTCGGTTTCACTAACATCCAAAAATTTAAGTGAAGCTTTATTTCTTTCCCCATTTTTACCCTCGACGATTCGAATTACATCACTTCTGAAAGATACATAATGATAATCATCGGAAAGGGTTGGAAGGACGAAATGTGTAAGAATACCTATCCCCGGAATTAGTGTTTTCGAAGACGGTAGAATGATAGCGGCGCCGCCAGCACTTATATCCCGAGTGATTGAGACAAAAGGCTGGAATTCCCCATTTAAACTATGTATTGCAACATCTACTGGTGTTTCGACACGTACATATTCACGTCGCTGTATTTTATATATACTGTCCTCACTCGGAAAGGAAAGAATAATCATTGGAATATTTTGTTTTACCCTTCCTAATACAGTCGTATCGAAAAAATAAGCTGATGTGGTATCAGCTGAAACAAAAGCCTTTAACTGTGTACCGTTTAATAAAAAAACCGTTTTCCCTGTCTTGTTGTTAACTGGATAGTCTATATAAAGCTTATTTTCCATTTTTTCAACAACTCTGCAGCGATACTTTTCACCATTCGGATTAATGGCTGGTTCAAGGTTAATCATATCCCCAATTTTCAACACGGTCGTTCACTCTTTCTAAAATCATTCTGTACTTTAATTAAAACATGAATAAACAAAAAAAGGAAAGCAAAATTGCTTTCCTTTTTGGAATCATGATGGACTTACTTCATCCCTTTATATACAGGTTCTGCGTTCTTAAGCTTTTCAACTTTTTCTTCAAATCCATTTTCAGCATTGATAAAGATCCGGTACGTATCATTACCGATTGTACCATAAAATTCATAACAAAGGACATCTTGATCAAGCTCATTTGTAATGATGGCGAGACGGTCCTCCATGATCTCAAGATTTGGGTTAATGGTTTTCCTTGCTTCCTCTTTTGAGATTTTTGGTTTACCTACTGTTTCAATTTTACCTGCCATTAAATAATCTCGAGCAGTAAATCCAATAATATTTCCATCATCGAGTGCGACTTTCATTTTAATCGAGTCTGAATACACTCTTACCCCGTCCATTGAAGACACAAAATTAAATACACCAACATTATCATATTGTGCACTTTCGAAAAGCTCAAAGTTTTCAAACTTATTATCCTTAAGGAATTTTTGTGCTCGATTATATGCATCATTAAGGCTAATCGTGCTTTTAGCAACTTCACGATTACGAATCACCCAGATCGGGATACCACCTTTTTTCGTAATATCCATGAAGGTATTCACTTTTGATTTAGGATCATTTATTTCTAGACTGTAAAAACCATTTGGTGAACCCTCACCGTTTTCGGTAACCTTCATTTTAACGTTCCCTTTTAACCCTAGGAACTTTTTAGCGACTTCTTTTGCTTGTTCCTCATTAATTTGCGGACCCTCTAAATTAGGAAATTTCCCACCATCTTTTTTAGTAGTGGTAAGGGTTACGCCAAAGTCACTTTCAGAATAAGCAGCTACATTTTTTTCAACCGTTTTTAAACCGTCAATGATTGTGTTATCCGCCTGCTTATCGCCTGAAGCGAGTGCTAATTCAACATCCATCCAACGCAGATTATTCTCCATAGCAAGATGTTGAACTGTTCTGAGTTCCTTTTGGATATCTTCCGCGTTTTTATATAGTTGCTGCAGGGTTTTATACTCTTCATCCGATAATGGGTCTTTAGAAAGGTCACGTACTGCTGTACGATAGCTAAAATCCCCGATATTACTTAGAAACTCTTCCGTTTTATTAAAGGGCATTAGAGCAAGTGGTAACTGCCCTACATCAGAATGTGCTTCTGATGTAATTCGCCACACATCTGCAAGTGTTGGCGAAAGGGAATCTCTTGAATTCATTGCAAGGGTTGTTCCAATTTTATCGTGTAATAGGTCAATATGATACGTTAAATTATGAAACGCACGTTGATAGTTGTTTTCGGCCTGTATTAGAATGGCATTTTTCTCTTGATGCTCTTTATAGCCCCAATAGCCTGTTCCAATAATACCTATTGTAAGTACTGTAATTAATATTCCTCTTAGCAATTTATCTCACCTTCCATTCTAATTACAGAATATATGCTTTCCGATCCTCTTAATTTGAGGTCTACCCCAAATCCATTTACTTGTTGCAGTTTCTGGATTAAAGTAATAGGTTGCTCCCCCAGTGGGATCCCAGCCATTTATCGCATCGACAACAGCTTTTTTCGCTTGCTCGTTTGGCGTCAACCATATTTGCCCGTCCGCAACTGCCGTAAAGGCAAGTGGTTCAAAAATGACACCAGACACTGTGTCAGGGAATGTTGGGCTATCTAGGCGATTTAAAATTACTGCTGCGATTGCGACTTGCCCGATGTACGGCTCACCTCGAGCTTCACCATATACTGCATTTGCTAACAACTGAATATCATTTTGTGAAAACCCACCAGGCATATTAACAGCTGTAGGTCCCAGTGATTGTGCCTCTTCCTGCTGTTCAACCTTTGCTTGTCGTTGCTGTTTAGCTGGTTGCTTCGGTTGAGCCTGAGGCTGCTGTGGCTGCGGTTTTGGTTTTGCAGCCTGTGGTTTTTGCGGCTGAGCTTGAGGCTGCTGTTTAGGAGCCTGAGCCTTAGGTTGCTGTGCTTGCTTTTGCTCTGCCGTAAAATTCTTTTCTATTTCAGTTCTTCTTGCCTCTGCAGTTGTTTTTGCTTTTTCGATATTCTTTTCAGATGGGGCTGATTGGATGCTCCAAGGAACCCCACCATAGTGGGTGAAACGATTGCCTTTACGTAAATTTTCATATACAAATTGCTTATTATACTTTGTAAAACGGTTAATCATTGCTTTCGTCTTGTCGCCAACTAAACCATCTACCTCTTCAAGTCCAAAGGCCTTTTGGAAATTTCGGACTGCCCAATACGTACCCCAACCGTACACTCCATCGATTGTGCCATGGTAGTAGCCGTTATATTGTAGTCTTGATTGCAACTCAATTACATCGTCACCTGTTGCACCACGTTGAATAATTTGCTCTGAAAAAGCTTGAACATGGTTGTTAGTGCCTCCGATGAACAAACTAACAAACATGATAAGGGTGATGGAAAACATCAAATACTTTTTCAAGTTCATAATCAATTACCTCCCTAACCATTTTCTATATATACTTACAAGTATTTTCTGTAGAGATTGGTATTTTATTCAGAAGTTAGATTCATTTCTTGATAAAAATAAGCATAAAAAATAACCTGCCAAAAATGACAGGTTAAGGTTTAGCGATTTTTACCTTTCGTAATCCAAACCACCATAAAAACAACATAAATGGTACCATAAGATAGATCCATTTCTTCAATGATAGGAGAATGTAATCATAAATTCCATGTAAAAGGAACGGAAATAAGAAGGAAATAAAGATCCACTTACGATTTTCCTTTGGCGAAAATTTCGCTTTACCAAGATAATATCCCATAATCACACCAAATAACGCGTGACTAGATACTGGCAGCAGAGCTCGGCCTATTGCAAACTGCAGCCCATTAGCAAATAAATAGAGAATATTCTCAAGCGTCGCAAAACCTAATGAAATAGCAGCACCATATACAATTCCGTCATATTGTTCATCAAATTCCATATGTTGATAAACGGTATAAAATAGAATAAACCACTTAAAAAACTCCTCCAATAAACCTACAGATAAAAAGGCCTGTAAAAAGTTTTGAGTGAAAACACCTTCAACCTCTAATACATATTGGATAAACATGATCGGAAACACCAAGAGGGCACCAAAAATGAAAAGTCGAAACACCATTGCAATCGGTTCTGCTTCATATTTATCTTTCAAATAAAAATAACTTAATAACGCAAGTCCAGGTGCTAGTCCTGCGGTTATAACCGCCACCATAAGTATCCTCTTCTCCCAGAAATTATAAAACAAATGCGCCTTGGCGTATTTGCGCCCAGATTTTTTAGGCCCACACGATGTGGGTCACAAAGACGTTGCCACAGGAAGTGGCGTTCTTAGTCTTTGATCTTATGCTCGAAAAGTTTCCTTTGAAAATCTGTGGCATCCGCCGGAGGCTTTAACTTTATTTAGCCCATGTTGAACCCAATCACAGAATTAAACTCCTAACACTTATCTCACCACTTTTAAGTGGAAAAATTCAGCTGAATAAAGTTTAGTATTTGAGTAGTAATCACTTTTATCGTAACATGTAATGTGGTAAATGAAAATAACAAGTAATGGATAATTTTTCTATATTGAATGGGGCGAATCCAATGAAAAAAATACTCATTATACATACAGGCGGTACAATCGCAATGACGGAAGATAAAACGACTGGGGCAGTCCAACAAAATCAACAAAATCCACTTCTACTTCACACCGATGCTTTAGCAACAATCGCAGATGTCTTAGTCGAGGACTTATTCCAACTGCCTTCTCCACATATAACAGAAAAGGAAATGTTAATGCTGAAACAAAAAATTGAAACGAGTATTAAAGAAGATAAAATCGAAGGCGTTGTCATTACTCATGGGACTGACACACTTGAAGAAACGGCTTATTTTCTAGATATTACCGTTCAATCCGATATTCCAATAATCGTAACTGGAGCAATGAGGTCGAGCAACGAACTTGGGGCAGACGGTCCATATAATCTGATTTCCTCTGTTCGTGTCGCGGCTTCCGACAGTGCCATTGGAAAAGGTGTATTAGTTGTCTTAAATGATGAAATCCATACAGCTAAAAATGTAACGAAAACCCACACGAGTAATATTGCAACCTTCCAGAGCCCACAATATGGGCCACTTGGGATTGTAAGCAAACGAGATATCATCTTTCACCATATGCCAACGATTAGGGAAACATATGATATTGAAGAAATAACGAAAAATGTGGTTCTCCTTAAGGCATATGCCGGGATGAATGGATCTATTCTAGAAGCAATCCGATCTCTACATCCTGATGGATTAGTGATCGAAGCACTTGGACAAGGCAATCTACCTCCAACCATGCTAACTGAATTAAAGCAACTCATCGATAGTGGTATACCTGTCGTATTGGTATCGCGATGTTTTAACGGATATGTCCAGGATGTATATAATTATGAAGGCGGCGGACGCCAATTAAAGAAACTTGGGGTTATTTTTTCAAATGGTCTAAATGGACAAAAAGCCAGACTCAAGTTACTAGTCACATTAGAAATCACAAAAGATCATGACGAACTTCAGGAAATGTTTTATAAATAAAAATAAGGACGACTCAGGGCGAGCCGTCCTATTTTCTGTCTAAAATGGTTTTTGCAATTAAGTCCCCGTGGAAGCGTCCGTTTTCAATGAAGATTTCATTGGCATTATTTCCTGCTGCAATGACACCAGAGATAAAAATCCCCTCTACGTTTGTTTCCATTGTGTTAGGGTTAAACGAAGGTCTACCTGTATCTTTATCAATCTGAACATTCATTTTTTGTAGAAAGCCATGATCTGGATGATAGCCCGTCATCGCAAAGACATAATCATTTTTTACCTTCTTTTGTTCTTCTCCAACTTGATAAATCACAGCATCTTCTGTGATTTCAACGACATTTGCATTAAATTCCATGTTTATAATCCCGTTACGAACCAATGATTCAAACTCTGGTAATATCCACGGCTTAATACTTGATGAATATTCAGATCCTCGATATAAAACAGTTACTCGTGCATCGGCATTCACTAGCTCTAAAGCAGCATCTACACTTGAGTTCTTGCCTCCAATTACGACAACATCCTTATCGAAATATGGATGCGGTTCTTTAAAATAATGGAAAACTTTAGGCAGGTCTTCACCAGGAACATTCATGTAATTTGGATTGTCATAATAACCAATTGCAACAATCACATATTTTGCCTGATACTCACCCTTTGTGCTTGAGATGATAAATTCATCATTTTCAAGTTTCTTAACACCGGTTACTTTTTCAAATGAATGGACTCTAATTTTTTCACGTTTTGCTACTTCTCGATAATAAGCTAAAGCTTGATTTCTTTTTGGCTTTCGACCTTCAATAATAAATGGAACATTCCCTATTTCTAATTTTTCGCTCGTACTAAAGAATGTTTGATGTGTAGGATAATGGTAAATGGCATTTACAATATTTCCTTTTTCAATGACAAGCGGTTTTATTCCAATATTCTGCAGTGAAATAGCAGCTGCTAGGCCACAGGGTCCTCCCCCAATAATAACGACTTCTTCCGATTGCATGTTTGTCACTCCTACTATCTTCTGTCAACCTATAAGGTCTTATCTAGTTTTGCTTTCCTTATTTTAGTACAATTGTCTGTTAAATGATTCACTTAGGGCATGATAGTGCCGAACTTAAAAATCTCCCACCATAAAATGATAGGAGATTTCCTTTAATCGTGCAAATGAAATGATTTGGAATTAAATCCAGCCTCTGAAGCGTGAAGCTTCAGCCATTTTTCTGACACCCACCATGTAGGCTGCAAGTCTCATGTCAACACGTCTATTTTGAGCGGTTGAATAAATATTTTCAAAGGATTTAACCATTACTTTTTCAAGTTTTTCTTCTACTTCTTCCTCTGACCAGTAATAGCCTTGGTTATTTTGAACCCATTCGAAGTATGAAACCGTCACTCCACCAGCACTTGCTAAAACGTCAGGTACGAGAAGGATTCCTCTTTCAGTTAGGATTTGTGTCGCTTCAAGTGTTGTAGGACCATTTGCGGCTTCCACTACAATACCTGCTCGTATATTATGGGCATTTTCTTCAGTAATTTGGTTTTCGATTGCAGCTGGAACAAGGATATCACAATCAAGCTCCAACAATTCTTTGTTTGTGATTGTATCGTTGAATAACTTAGTAACAGTTCCAAAGCTATCACGACGATCCAACAAGTAATCAATATCTAAACCATTAGGATCATATAGTCCACCATATGCATCAGAAATACCAATTACCTTAGCACCTGCATCATGCATAAATTTCGATAAAAAGCTACCTGCATTTCCAAAGCCTTGTACAACGACACGAGCTCCTTCAAGATTAATGCCACGTTTCTTTGCTGCTTCACGAATACAAATAGTTACACCCTTCGCGGTCGCAGACTCACGGCCATGTGAACCACCTAATACAAGCGGTTTACCCGTGATGAACCCAGGTGAATTAAATTCGTCAATTCGACTGTACTCATCCATCATCCAAGCCATAATCTGAGAATTCGTAAATACATCTGGAGCAGGGATATCCTTTGTTGGCCCTACTATTTGACTGATTGCACGCACATAGCCACGACTTAGGCGCTCAAGTTCACGGAATGACATATCTCTAGGGTCACAAATAATTCCACCCTTTCCTCCACCATATGGCAAATCCACGATACCACATTTTAAGCTCATCCAAATCGAAAGCGCTTTAACTTCCTTTTCAGTAACATTGGGGTGAAATCGGATTCCACCTTTTGTTGGACCTACTGCATCATTATGTTGTGCGCGATAACCAGTAAAGATTTTTACAGATCCATCATCCATTCTTACTGGAATTTTCACGGTCATCATTCGAATCGGTTCTTTTAAAAGCTCGTATACTTCTTCAGGGTACCCTAATTTTTCTAATGCTTTATGTATGACTGTTTGTGTAGATTTGAGGACATCCATTTTCTCTTCGTTGTGTTTTGAAATGTCCTTATTATTTTCGGCTACCATTTGTAAACCTCCCAAGATTTTTCACGAGAATCAGTTCCTATTACTCAAAGGTGTAAACAAGATGCTGGAAATGCCGAGATTTCGGTTAGTAAAATATGAGTTCAATTTCTTTATGCAAAAAAAATAAAGACAGAAAAATAACATCTATTTTCCAGATACTATTTATTGTCCACCTTTCCAGTCACTAGTATACACCTTCCATATGTTTATGCAAGATGAAATGTGCAGAATCTTTATTTTATATCAATTAAAAAACACCGTAAAATCTACAATTAATTAAATCTATTAATGTAGAGAAAAACCCCTAATCTTCGTTAGAGGCTTTCTTAACTTTTAATAAAATAGTTGTAAATTTCCTTCATGGCCTTTTCTTTAAAAAGGATTTTTCCATATTCATGAACCCGATATTTCGTAATTGTCGCAGGATTGCCAAATTCGGCTAAAATGGCAATGACGTTTTCTGTATGAAAGGCTGAATGATCTTCAAATAACAAATAAAAATAGTCTTTATAGGAATATAACCTACCACCATCTATTGATAAACAATTTAATCTGGTTGAAAGCTGAATAACATCTTCAAACGTATGAAACTCATAAAATATATCTTTACTTTCATCAAGAGTAACCTGCATTTCAATATAATCTTCATCTATAAATTCTTCGTCTTCAAGATCCCCTACTGAATTTGTGACAATGATTACCATTCCTTGTGCTTGTAATGAATATACTTCCACAGCAATGGGACCATCCGCTTCGAATCCTAATTCGGCACTTGCTTCTTCAATCATATCACGAAATAATTGGTGGACCTTTAGCGAATCCGACAAAAGATCATCTTTAGTGAGGCCACGATCAACCAGATCATCGAATGTAAGAAAAATCTTGATTTTATTATAAGTTAAGCGCTCAAGACGCATTAAAACCCCTCCCTCACCATCACACCTACAGCAACCGTTACTTTATTTTATGAAGAAATAAAAATTATGTTCTTGGATTTAATGTTGTTGGGACTTTTTTTACCATGTATTAGCTTTCAGATGATTGAAGAGTAATCAAATGTGTCTCAGCTGGTGCTCCAAGCCTTAACGGGATTCCAGATGTACCATATCCATTACTAACAAAAATAGTCATTCCGTTCTTATACTCGATACCGCCTTTCGGGTAAAGCCCGAATTTCCAAAACCGAATTTGTCCACCATGTGTATGCCCGGAAAGTAGGAGATTAATCTTGTTCTCTGGTTTAAGCTTGCCTTTTATTTCTGGATTATGACTAACCAAAATTTTAAAATCTGCTTCATCCCCTGCATCCAATAGAGCAAGGTCCAACCTGCTTCTTCCTTCCTTTACATCATCAATTCCAAGGAGAGCAAGTTTTTCACCTTCTACCGTTTCGAAAAACATCGCCGTGTTATCGAGAATTTTAATGCCCATACTTAATAGTAAGGAATCAAGTTCATGGTAATCTACTTCATAATCATTATTGCCCCACACGAAGTACGTAGGTCCAACCGTTTTAATTAATTGAAGGTTCTTCTTTACACGTTCAAAGGGTACACCCTTTTCTGTTAAATCCCCTCCAATGATAACAATGTCTGCTTTCCCCTTCACTTCATTTATTATTTTTTCAGATACCTCTCTTCTGTGAATATCTGAAATAAAAAAAATCGTAATGTTTCCAAAGCTTTTAGGAAAATCTGAAAATGTTAATGTTTTCGTTACAACACGATCTAGTCTTGCTTCCTGCCACATATATAGAAGGAGCAGTACCCCCAGAAAAATAATCCCGAAAAAATATAGCATATTCCACGCCCTATCTATCTAGAATAAGGTTTTTAACGTTTTTGAATATACAGATATGATACCATAAATTTTGGAAAAGGCTAACCATAATACATTTGTCATGGACTAACGTATTTTTCAACTACCTCTTTAAAAACATGATGGTAAAGTCATTTTTTTACTCCCTCTGCCATACAGTAGAATGACATTGTTTTGTAGTTTAACATCAAGGAGGTTGCTTCATGTTTACAACGAGGAAGGCCTATTACCCCTACGTAAGCCCATTTGACCCTTGTAAACCAATTACACGTAAAACATACGTTACCCCACCAAATCTTTATATCACATTTCAACCAGCGAACCTACCTCAATTCTCACCAAAGGAAGCATTATTCGCGGGGACACTTTGGAAAGTTTTCTACGATCCATATTACAGCCCGTATGAACCCAAAAGGGAGGCTGAGCGCGAATGAACCCTAAACAGATGCCCCCAGAGTATTATGCGTTATTAGAGGATCTGCAAGCACTGGATTTTGTGTTAGTAGAACTCACTTTGTATCTTGATACTCATCCACATGATTATGAGGCGATACAACAATTCAATACCGTTTCACAACAACGAAGAAAGGTCGCAAAGCAATATGAAGAACGCTTTGGGCCTTTGACACAATTCGGTCGTTACAGCTATTCCAACTACCCTTGGAACTGGGATGACGAACCTTGGCCGTGGCAGGTTTAATAAAAATTTGAATGTTAATTTTACAGGGGGAGGAATATCGATTAATGTGGATATATGAAAAAAAGCTGCAATATCCTGTCAAAGTGAGTACATGCAATCCAATGTTAGCGAAGTTACTGATTGAACAATATGGTGGGGCAGACGGTGAGTTAGCTGCCGCATTGCGCTATTTAAATCAGCGTTACACAATACCTGGAAAAGTGATTGGATTGTTAAATGATATTGGAACAGAAGAATTTGCCCATTTAGAAATGATTGCCACCATGGTGTATAAACTTACAAAAGATGCTACCCCTGACCAATTAAAAGCTGCAGGTTTAGCTGAACACTATGTAGATCATGATAAAGCATTGTTTTACCACAACGCTGCAGGTGTACCATTTACAGCAACATATATCCAAGCAAAGGGCGATCCAATTACAGACTTATATGAAGATATCGCCGCAGAGGAAAAAGCAAGGGCTACCTATCAATGGATTATCAACATGAGTGATGATACTGACCTAAATGACAGCTTGCGCTTCCTACGTGAGCGTGAAATAATCCATGCCCAACGATTTAAAGAAGCTGTCGAAATACTTAAAGAAGAAAGAGACAAAAAGAAGTTTTTCTAAACAAAGTAAATAGCTGAATCTTGAATTCAGCTATTTGCTTTCATGATATAAGTTTACATCAAACTCCTTTTTCATCATCTCAAAAACCCGCTGGCGCTCACGCCATTGTGCCGGCTCTTTCCATAAGTCTTTACTCTTATCAACAATTTCACATCTGATTGCATGATATTTATCCTCAGCTTCATCCTTCTTTTTATCAACATAACGAATACCTCCGTAAAGCCCTCCAATTACAAATACGAACATGAAATAAATAGACCCATCGAGAAAGATCCCAATCATAAGTTCTGTGGAATGACCATAGGGAAGGACAATTGTTTTATACACATACACTAAAAAAATTGATAATAAAAAAAGAGCACCAAGCTTCATATAATAGGCACGCGCCTTTAACTTTTCAAATTTTCTCTTTTTCTCAACGGAATGCTGAAGCATTTGCTTGGTCACTTCGTCTGTATATTCATTTAACTCCCTTATTTGCTTTTCGATCTCTAATCCCTCCATATCAACATCCTATAATACCAAAATATGAGCTTGTACATACGTATATGTCTAATCAAAAAAAATAACGCGAGAGATCTCACGTTATTTAGTCAGCACTAATTTAGTTTAATTGGAATTCGTAAAATTTGACCTTCAATGACTGTATCACCATTTATATTATTCCATCTTCGTATTAATTCTTCACCATCACGGCTTTTGTAATATTTCATGGAAATTCGATAAAGATTTTCATCCGCTTGTACTTTATGATACTTTATATCATATCGTTCCTTTGGCTTCTCTTGCTGTTGTACTGGTTGCTTCGTTGCTTCAGTAGTAGGTGGAGGGGTTTTTTCAGCAACGCTTTGACTAGGCTCTTCATTCGTTGGTGTTTCCTCTTGTTTTTCTACTTCAGACTGACTCTGTTCTTTTTGTTGCAGATTAGATTCTTCTTCCTTATTTTCAGGTTCTTTATCTTGCTCATTTTCTTCAGGAGCTTGTACAGTCTCATTTAAGTCTTCATAACTAATACTTTCAAAATTTGCACTCTTTTTTATAGGAGGTGATTCTAGCTGGTCTGGATTTGCATTAAATTTATAGCTAAGGATAGCAATAGGAAGTAATACAAATAAAAGAGCTAACAAGCGAATAATTGGGTATTTAATTTTTAATTTTGTTTTCTTTTTCTTCGTTTTGTGGAATTCACTTCGAGGCGGTAATGTCGAAGTACTTGTTTCTATCTCAAGAGATTTTTCTTCCCCTTCGCGGTGGTTCAAGACTATACCTCCTTTGTTAAACTACGTACATATTCCATTCTAAGCTTTACTGCAAAAATAAAATCAATCCAAAAATGAGCATATACCGTTATCCACAAATTTTGATAAAGCTCATAAATATACCCTAAAAAAAAGCTCAAAAAAACGACAGAGATCAACAGAACCCATTTATATAAATAACGGACATGTAAGAGTGCAAAAATCAAACTAGCGATGAAAAGTCCAAAATGAGTTTGAATGACACCCCTAAATAATATTTCTTCCGAAAAAGAAATTAATATACATAAAACAAAAATATGGGGGATGCTTCGTTTTTGAAAAATACGCTCATTAATTCCACCATCATCATACATGGCTTCAGGAAGCCATTTCATCAATAAAAAATCTACAAAGACAACAACTAAAGCAAAAGCTGAGCCAACAAGGAGAATATTCCAGTCCTTCCAATCCCATAATTTTAAAAATGAGGACCAATTGTCAAACAAGAAAAAACCAAGGACTAAAGACACAATTAACAGAATTCCTTGTGTTAAATAAAGGTGAAAAACAATTTCTTTGTCCGGTAACTGTTTGATAATATCTGCTTGGCGTCTAGCCATATTTTTCACCCTTTTCTATGAAAGATGTGATGTAATTCTTGTCTCCAAGAAGGCAACTTCCATTCTTCTCCTCCAACTATCTTGCGCTTGTACCTTTCCCAGTCAATTTCACATAAATCACAACATGAGGAAGGTTTTTGTTCAAGGATTTCATCAAAATATGCTAAAACTTCGTCACGTCTACACCCTTGTGTCATGATCCAATTTTTCATGATCTTTAGTTTTTTTACTTTATAAACATATCGCTTCCTGGCAGCTTCATCAACGATATGAATGGCATTTTGCATGTTAACTTGTGATAGAATGACCTCTTCCAAAGACAAATAAAATTGAATAAATCGCCATTGGACTTCTGAGACACTAAAGACTGTCTGAAAGTAATCTTCGACCGATTTTGTATATATAAATTTCCCTTTGTCTTTAATATCCTGATTGATATATTCAATCACCAGTTGGGTTTGTTCCTTCGTCGGAAGTTCGTATTTGATTAAAACTTCAGGGATCTCGTTGTCCATTTCATGATAGAGCAGAATTGCTACACTTGGGTTTCCGTCCCTACCCGCACGTCCGATTTCCTGTAAATATGCCTCCATCTGTGAGGGATAATGAAAGTGAATGACAAATCGAATATCAGGCTTATTCACGCCCATCCCAAATGCATTTGTACAACAAATAATCGACAATTGGTTGTTGATAAATTGCTCCTGAATCAACATTCTTTGCTCCTGGTCCATCCCACCGTGATAACAAGCAACCTTATCTAAGCCTTTATCCCTTAAATATTGAGCCATATTTTCAGCCATGATTCGACTTGAAAAATAGATAATTCCTGGTCCTTGAAACTCTTTTGTATACCTAAGAAGCAGATCTTTTTTATCATCGAGAGAATGAACCCTTTTTACTGCAATTGCAATATTTGGTCGATCGATGGAGTGGATATGCATGCTAGGATTTGTTAATAATAATGTTCTTCTAATGTCCTCAAAAACTTCCTTTGTCGCTGTCGCTGTTAAGGCAAGGCAAGGTGGAGAACCTATTTTTTTGCGGATATCACCCAATCTCGAATAATCAGGGCGAAAATCATGCCCCCATTGCGATATACAATGTGCCTCATCCACAACAAATAGAGAAAAATGAATTCCTTTTAATTGGTTCATGAAGTATCTAGATTGCAGGATCTCGGGTGAAGCAAAGATATATTTATATGTGTGTAGGCTTTGCATGACCTTCCGCTTTCTTTCGTTCGTTAAGAAACTATTTAACGCAATTACTCGTTTTTCACCCATTTTCTTTAATTGAAGGACCTGATCCTCCATTAATGCCACAAGTGGGGAAACTATAAGAACACTTCCATCAAGTATTTGTGCAGGTAACTGATAGCAAAGTGATTTTCCTCCTCCAGTTGGTAAAAGGGCAATGACATCATCCCCCTTAAGAATATCTTCGATGATTTCCTGTTGCCCTTCCCGAAAAGAGGCATGATTAAATTTTTCTTTTAAAAGTACATTAAGATTCATGTTAAACCACCAAGTTTCGCGAGAACCAGTCTAATTTCAAAATACGTAATGTCATTTGACAGTTTTTCCTTTAATGGTCGTAATTGTTTTGTTTGCAGTGTCTGGTAAATGGAAGAAATCAATTGTTGATGTTCTGGGGAAACAAATGGATCAATTGAAAAATCAGCCTTCTGATGTGCAACTTCTACAACATGGTCTTCAATTGTATTTCGTTTTAAATTACGAACACGTGCAATTTCATCAATTGTTTTTCCTTGCATTAACATCTGATACGTTGTCTTCGTTGAAGAGGTCAGCAACAATTGATTGTGATGATTTGTTTCAGTCATCGAGAATAGTATTGGAAACCTCTCCCCATCTATTTCAAGTTGTTTAAGAATCGTATGCAAAGTATGTAAAAAGAGGATTTTGCACCATGTCTCATCCTGATTGTACAAGGAACTAATTTGCTCAATGGTATAGCCGATTCTTGTTGAACTTGTCAGTCTCATGACAAATATCGTTGCTTCCAATTCTGATACATTTTCTAAGGTTTGCAAAATCTCATTGTAAAGGGATTCAGCTAATGAAAATCGGTTTTGTCCGTTTTTCATAATGAATCCTTTCACCCAATCAATAACTGCATCATCCTGTTGAATGGGTGTATATTGTTTTTTCTCGTCAATTAAATTAGACAGGACCTGTGTAAGAAGTGAAAGTCTTTGCCAAAGCAAAATAGATTGGTCATTATATTTCCAGCCGTTTAAATGATCAGGGATCGGTTTCTTTTTCTGTTCCTCCATTAAAAGCAAATAACCACTTTCATTAAGAATATATTGATTGCTTAAGGGTGTTATTTCCTTAATCAGGGAATGTGCCAGAAGCATTTTAATTTCTTTATTAAATTGTTCTCTATCTAGGGGTTTCAGAATTCCGAATAGATGTGAAAGAGTAAATAGATTTGCATCCCCAATTGTTTGAGAGGATTTTTTACCATTCAACAAATGATATATACCATAAACTGTTCGTTCTCCGTTCAGTCTATCAATGCATGTTAAAATCAATATCGAGCGATAAGTTATGTTCATCGTCTTCCCCTCTCAATCGAAATACATGGAAAATTGTCGAATGAATGTTACCTTTATTTTATCAAATAATAACGAAAAGTGGGATGTTTTCGTGTAGATTTATGAATATGCTTGTCAGAAAGGAAAAACCCTTATCTGATAAGCAATCTCACATTATATTTTTATTGAAAAGTTTTGTGAACAGCTTTACAATGAGATATGAGGAAGCTGTTTCTCATCTTTTGAGGAAGTAGATGGGGAACTAATATAAATATATGTTTATACATGTAATGATTTCGGGAGGTTAAGTACACATGGCAAAGTATACCATTGTTGACAAAGAAACTTGTATCGCTTGTGGTGCATGTGGTGCAGCTGCACCGGACATCTACGATTACGACGATGACGGAATTGCATTTGTAACACTTGATGATAACCAAGGAATTGTTGAAATTCCAGAGATATTAGAAGAAGATATGATCGATGCATTTGAGGGCTGTCCAACTGATTCCATTAAAGTTGCAGACGAGCCATTTGATGGGGATCCATTAAAATTTGAATAGGTAATTCAATAGGAAAGAGCCCTTAAAAAAGGGTTCTTTTTTAAAAAAACAAAAACAGGCTTGGATAGCCTGTTTTTTACGTTCATCCTAGTGGAACTTCTTTTCGTTTCCCTTTTTCAAATGTCATCAGGGTTTTGTAGCCAACACTTTTTGCTAACTCAATTGCTTGGTCAAAATCGGCACCTACATCCTGTGGGCGATGAGCGTCTGATGATAGGACGATCGGAATATTCTTATCAAAGCACATTTGGAGTAGTCGTGGATCTGGATAAAGCTTTCCGATTGGCTTTCTTAATCCAGCAGTACTAATTTCAACACATGTTTTGGAATTAGCTAATGCAGATGTTGCACGATCAAACTGCTGCAGTAGGAATTCTTCGTCCTCAGGAATATACTTAAATATTTTGACAAGATCAATATGGCCGATAATATCAAATAAGTTAGATTCGGCTAAGGTAATGACTTGGTCGTAATACTTCGTATATGTATCATGTAAATCCCGCTTATCCCACTCTTCACGGAATTCCGCAAGGTCAATTCCAAAATCTCCTACCCAGTGTATTGAACCAATGACATAATCAAAATCATAGGAAGAGATAAATTTTTCCATTTCAGCATGCTTTCCAGGTGTATAATCCATCTCAATCGACATTTTTACATCAATATTATTTTTCCAGGCCAACTTAAATAAATCTACATAATCCTTCATATCGTAATATCTTCTAGCATCAACCCAAGGATTACTGAGAATATCTTTAGTCTGATAAAAATGATAGGCATGCTCAGATATCCCGAAATGATCAATCTTCTTGGATTTCGCCTCGTTGATGAACTTCATCAAATAGTCTAGTTCAAGTGTACCAAGCTCTAAGTGATTGTGATAATCAGTGCGCATAAGAATCCCCCATTGAAGTTTTTTATCATTATACATGAACAAACTTCTGATAGGAATGAAAAAGGCTTAAATTATTTAAGTTTTTTCGACAATTAAGACTTGATTCGGAAAAATTAAATCACCTGTTAACTGATTTAAAGCTTTAATTTCTTCTACAGATAATCCTACCTTATTTGCAATGACAGATAACGATTCTCCCTCTTTCACTGTATAGGTTTCAAGTTTTTTTGAAACCTCAATCCCCTCTTTTGGCATAATCGCGGGAACAAGAATCTGTTCATCTGTCAATACATATAGAGGATCAATGGCATTGTTTCTGGAAGAATTCCATTCCCCATTATGCACTTCAAAATGTAAATGTGGACCTGTTGAATTTCCAGTACTCCCAATATGCCCAATTAATTGGCCTTTTTCAACTTTATCACCAACTTGAACATTCCGTTTACTTAGATGTGCATAGACCGTTTCATAACCATTTGGATGCTCAATAAAAATGACATGGCCATAAGAGCCTCTGAAAGCCGAGCTTTTAACGATTCCTTCTTCAACCGCATATATGTGATCTCCAAGTGGAGCAGCAATGTCTAAGCCTTTATGATTCCCTTGTCTAGTTCCAAAAGTATCAGTAATTGTCCCTATGACTGGCCATGCCCACTCTTTTGTTGCATCTGCTGCATTTTCTTGTGCGTACGTACTGTAAGTATTGAAAAAGAAAAAACTTATACAAATTGCCGTTACGGTAACAATAGCAATTCGTCTACCCTTAAAAAACATTTATATCCTCCTCAAAAAATGAACAATTGTGGTTTAAAATTTAACACCCTATCATTATTTGAAAAGTTTTCTTAAATTATGTAAAAAAATGCATGTATACTTTTAAAATAAACAAAAAAAGAGACAACAGAGTGTCTCTTTATTGTAATGTTAACGGATTTGGTGCTAGCGGGACCGGTGTCGGTTCGCCAAATCGCACATTTCCAATTTGATCGATATTTCCGTAAAATGTAACGGAATCAAAATTAAATTCCTTAGCCGTCAGCATAATTGCATCTACCATTAAGATATAATTATCCGTATTTTCTAAAACTGCATCATTACTGAAGTGAACCTCTAAATTAGTACCATCCTTATTAATTTCTTTTATTTCAGATATGATAGTAGGATGAAGTGCATACTCACTTTCTTCAAACTTTACTTTCATAACATCCAACGCTTCTTCAATTGTTTTAAAATCATTATATGTTTGAGCCAAAAGTTTATAATTGGATTCCTCACTTACATAGTATAAATAAGCTTTTTTTGTATCTTTTTCGATATCAATATTTTTCTCCAATATACCAGTCTGCCCTACATAAATACCCTGTTGGTTATTTTGAAAAAGTTCCACATGCTGATAATCCTCTGACAGATATCGAAACGAATCAACAGTGATGCTAAAATGACTTGTTTCAGCAGTTGCAAAGGACTCTGTATTAACCGAATTACTTACATCAATCCTAACAGCTTTTGAATTATCTTTTGTTACAATTTCTTCAAAATCCGAAAAATACGATTCTGGAATCTCATCAATTCCTAAATCACTGTGTTCACGAAAGAAATTATTGACTATCGGTACATTCTTTTGCCATTGTTCTACAACATTTTCTCCGTTGGATTCTATTACGACAGAAATAATTGAAGGAAACGAAGCACCACCTAAAAGTACCCCATATGTTAAAAGAACTTGATTATCTTCTATACTATTCACTGCATAGCCCTGGATTGATTTTTCCTCAGAAGAAAAAATACCAACATCATCATCTTGTTTTGGCTCTTCAGGTTCTTGCAAAGCACTAATTGATTCATCTTTTGAAGCTGCTTCTTTTTTCTCCGTATCCATCGCAATCTTTGAATTTTCTTGTGCCATTTCAGCAGAGTCGGAGCTTGAACTGTTCATATTATTCATCAAAGAAGGAGCTAAGATGAATAACAGAAGGGCTGCTGCCACAGATGCAATGGTTGGAACAATCCAAACTTTCTTCTTTCGTTTATTCATTTTAAGGGTTATATTTTGATAAATCTCTTGTGGCTTACGGTTATCTTTTATTGTTGGCATTTGCGATAGCAGCTGCTCTAGGTGTTCATCGTTCCACTCGGATTTTTTCATCATCTACACCCTCCTTTACACCAGATTCTTCCATATAAGTCTTTAAGACTTTAAGGGCTCTATGCTGAGTTGTTTTTACCTTGCTTTCTGTCCAACCTAGAGCTTTAGCAGTCTCAGCAATGGAAAGGGATTGGATATATCGTAATATTAGTACTAGACGTTGATCGGTTGTACAGTGGTCCAAGCAGCGGTACATGATCTGAACTTGCTCATTCTGTAATGCTATTTCTTCTGGAAGTGGAGCAATATCTCTTACTTCTTGTCGATTCCAATCAAAGGAATCCATGATTCTTTGTTTCCAGCCTTTCTGTTTCCGAAATGAATCAATTGCAACATGTCGTGCAATTGAAAATAACCATGTTTTTTCACTGCTCTTCCCTTCGAATCTATCATATGATTTTAAAACTCTTATATAAACTTCCTGAACGAGATCTTCAGCCAGTTCACGATTTTTTACCATATAAAATAAGAAGGAAAAGACATCGTGATGATATTTTTCATATAGTTCCTCAAATAAGGAATCCATTTTGCAAATCCTCCCGTTCATTTCATTAGTCGTATGTTTTGTAAAAAAAGTTACACTCCCAATATAGTATGTTTTCATGAAAAAAGGAAGAATATTTTGGTAATATTCTTCCTTACTTTGCGATTATTACATTTTTTAAGAATAATAGTCTTAAGATTGGATAAAGAATGAGAAAAAATAGTCCATTCCCGATTGCATGACTCATATCAAATGGTAGTCCAGCTATATAATAGGCAAGAAATTTTCCCGAAAACAAATATAATGGCATTGAAATGACGAAGCCATAGAGAAAACCACAGAATACCGCATAGCCAGCAAGCAACACAACTGGAATTCGTTCACGATATTTTTGTAACAAACCGCTAATTAAACCAATTATCCCCCATGCAAAGATTTGGCCAATTGTCCATAATCCCATCCCCATTACAAGATTTGATAATACAGAACTAAAAACGGCAACAACCACACCGTAAACTGGTCCTAGAAATAAGCTTGTAATAATAATAATAGCTGTAGTAGGCTGAACATTCGGTATGAAAGTAAAAACAATCCGTCCTACTACGGACAAGGCGATTAGCATGGATAAAAGCGTTAGTTTTTTTACAGATAAGTTCATTATTCCCACTTATGGAGGTCAAATTCAATCTTATCTTCAGGCTCTAATTTATACTCATTTGCCCCGACCATTGCTTCTTCACCATTTACAGAATAGAACCATGATGTTTTTTCTTCTTCACTACCTGCAACTCCATTTATGCTTGCAATAAATGCACCATCAAATTGTGTTTCGACTTCAAAGTTTTCTTGCATGATCTCCATTACGGTAACTTCTTTTCCTGCTTCAATCTCGATTTCTTTTTCTTCAATAACTTCTTCTCCATTGTTTTTAGAGACCACAACAGTTACAATTTCAGCTTTTTCTTCTTTTTTAACAGTTTCAGACGAGTCATTGTTATTGTTGGATGTATCATTTGTAGGTTGGTCATTACTGCATCCAAATAATAATCCCACTGAAAGTAAAGCAACTAATAATTTTTTCATGTCCTAGTTCCCCTTTGTGTTATATCGTATTTATATATAAGTACTTGAAGCACTTGATACCAAAATAAAAAGCTCACCACAACGGGTGAGCTTTGTTAATAAGTTGAGAAAAACAACAAAAAAGCATGTAGCTGTTTTATTGTTAATTCCCACACCCCGAAGAATTAAAAAACGTTCGAATTAGGCAGGTCTACTGACTTAAGCTTCAACCTACTTTGAGTCCTTCCCATATGATGAACAGCAATTGCCATCCATTCATACAGTGGTTCTTCTCATTTCGTCCACTTTTACAGTTGCGGGGGCAGTTCTGGAGTTACACCAGATTCCCTATTAAGTCTTTGAGAATTTTTATAAATCCTCGACACCTATATATCTGATTTTATTCATTTTTATTAACCTTCTTCATATTACAAGAAGAATTATTATTTTACAAGATTAATGTTTCGTATGAAACAAGAATCTTCGCCACATTTTTTCAATTTATTCACTTTTTCGAGGAATTACAAATGTAAAGGTTGTTCCTTCACCAAGCTTACTATGAACTGATATATTTCCATTATGAGCACCGATAATGTTTTTAACAATGGCAAGTCCTAACCCAGTGCCCGATTTTCCTCTCGTTCTTGCCTTGTCCGCCTTATAGAAACGTTCGAATACAAACGGCAGATCTTCTTCAGGAATACCAGACCCAGTATCCCTAACATCGACTTTTATCGATGTTTCTTGACCTGTCACATGAACCTCCACCTTACCATGTTCATCAGTATGTCTTATCGCGTTATCAATTAAATTAGTAAATACCTGTTCAATCCGATCGCGATCTATTTCAATTTCTCCGATATCTTCTTCTTTTTTCGCAGTTAATGTAATTAAATTTTCTTTAGCTAATCCGTGGAATTTTCGAATCACTCGGTCGATAAATAAATCGAAATCAACATTTTCTTTATCCAAAGTTATATGACCAGACTGCATTCTTGCTATATCTAATAATTCATTAACTAGGCGCCCCATACGTAGTGACTCATCATAGATTACTTTCGTGATTTCTTTTCTCTCTTCTTCAGAACTTGCTATATCATCCATTATTGCTTCACTATAGCCCTGTAACATAGCAATCGGCGTTCTTAACTCATGTGATACATTCGCAATAAAGTCTTCGCGAAGCTTATCTAACCGTCTTTCCTCCGTCATATCACGCAGTACCGCAACGGCGCCCCTAATATATGTCTGATTATAGAGTGGGCTCATTAAAATAACCCATGTTCTTCCTTGAAGGCTTATTTCAATAAACTGTTCCTTTTCAAAGGAAACTGCTCGTTGAAATAAATCCTTTACTTCAGGAGGGAGTTCTTCACCAACATCCTGATACATGCCCTGTTGGTAGTACCAGGCCTGAAGAAAACGTTCCGCGGGTGGGTTTGTAACCAAAATTGTTCCATCCCGATTTAACGTGATAACACCATCTGCCATACTGTTTAAAATACTTGCAAGTTGCTCCTTTTCTTGATTAAGAGCATTCATATTATATTTTAATTGCCTTCCCATTTGATTAAGGGCCAGTCCTAAAGCACCAATTTCATCATGGGTAAGAATCGGAACCTTCGTATCGAATTTACCTTTTGCGACTTCGGTTGCAGCTTCTCTCATTTTACGTAAAGGAGCCGTAATTCTAGTTAATAAGAAAAAGGCAAATACAGTCGTTAGAACTATCCCGATACCTGCCGCTAAGATGATAAATTGCGTGGTATGCTGTGTTGTCTGTTGTACAACATCTAATGATTGGTATAGATATACTGCGCCCTTTTGGTCATCCTCAATATGAAGTGGAGCCCCGACAACAAATAACTCTTGGCCTTGGTTATTCACATTTTCATTTTCAGGAAGGATTATTTTTTTACTTTTGTTTTGGTCATTTGAGATAACAAGTTTAAGGTCCGGATCATCTGTTAATAAAGTTACAGGGATATTTGCAAGTGATTTTCGATCGGGTGATACCCAATATGTGCTTTCATCTGCAACAATAATGACCTTTGTTTCATCATTCACAAGTTCCCACGCAATGTTTCGTGCAACATCCTTATCCTCGTGCTGTTCCATAATGACAGCTATATTTGCTGCTAGTTGGGTTAAATTTCTTTCAGCTTCTTGGATATGATAATTTTCAAAATACTCCATGAATAACACGGATAATACAAATAATACAAAGGAAAACAATAAAAGAATGGTTGCCCATAGTTTTCCTACAACACTTCGCCAAAATTTCATTCCTGGCCGACCTCAAATTTATAACCAACGCCCCAAACAGTGACAATCATTTTGGCTGCATCCTGTGATACCTTATTTAACTTTTCACGCAAGCGTTTTACATGTGTGTCAACCGTACGTAAGTCACCAAAAAATTCGTAGTGCCAAACTTCTTTTAATAACTGCTCACGATCAAATACCTTATCTGGAGATTTTGCTAAGAAGCATAACAATTCATATTCCTTAGGTGTTAAGCCCACTTCTTTGCCATCTGCCGTGACTCGATGTGCATCATTATCAATTGTTAGATGCGGGAATACAATAATATCCTTAGCCGTTGTTTCAGTTTGCAGGTAGGTTGTAAGGGAAGCTCTTCTTAACAATGCTTTTACACGCAGAACAACCTCTCTTGGACTAAAGGGCTTTACGATATAGTCATCCGTTCCAACCTCAAAACCTTGGACACGGTTCACTTCTTCGCCTTTGGCAGTTAACATAATGATTGGAGTTGATTTCTTTTCTCGCAACTCACGACATACTTCAATACCATCTTTTCCGGGCATCATGAGATCCAAAAGGATAAGATCATATTCGTTTTTTAATGCCTTTTCCAAAGCTTCATTTCCATTGTCTGCTTCTTCTATCACATAATTTTCTCTCTCTAAATACATTTTAAGTAGACGACGAATTCTTTCCTCATCATCGACAACTAAAATTTTTGCTTCGTTTTCCATTTTTTTATTCCTCCATTTTCTTTCCGAAAGAATATTTCTTTACATATCTATCGTACATAAAAAATTCATAATTTGCTATAACATAAATCACACTAGTGTTCTATGACAGTGGAAAAGTCAAAATTCTGACACAAACGAAAGTACTTTTATAAGCACAAAGCCTTCATCAACAGATGAAGGCTTGTTTTTTATGCATATGAATGCAATCCTGCAATAACTAAATTAACAAAAATGGTATTGAACATAATGATAAAGAAACCTACTACTGCAAGCCACGCAGATCTTTCACCATGCCAACCTTTGGAAAGCCTTAAGTGTAAGAATGCGGCATAGAAGAGCCATGTAATAAGAGCCCACACTTCTTTTGGATCCCAACCCCAGAAACGTGTCCAGGCAATTTGCGCCCAAATCATAGCAAAAATCAATGCACCTAGTGTGAAAATAGGGAATCCGATTGCAACCGAACGATAACCGATTTCATCTACTAAATCTAAATTTAACCGTCTAGTTAATGGCTGTAATGCTGCACCGATGCGTTTTCGTAAAATTAACCGAAGTAATCCATATAGAATTGAACCTGAAATTATAGACCATAGAACTGTGTTAACTTTTCGAGCACTTAATAAGGCTGGCAATTCAATCCCACTTGAAAACTTACCATCTGTTAATAGTTCACCTTCATTTGGTACAACCAATGCAGGTAATTTATACACCATTTCCGCAGTTGCGCCTTCTTTATCAACCCAAGAAAAGACAGATTCATATTTCATTGCGCCAAAGGCAGTTGTAATTGCGACGAATCCTACAACAACAACTAACACATACATCACAAACTCTAACCAAAATGTACTCTTGCTTCTTACAGACTGATCAACTGTTTTTAATAGATATAAAATACCAGCTACAAAGCTGATAGATAATATTGCTTGACCTAAAGCAGCAGTTGTAACATGGATATGTAACCAGTCACTTTGTAATGCCGGAATTAGAGGAGAGATTTCTCTCGAAAACATACTACCATATGCAATAACTAATAATGCAATAGGTAAAGTGAAAAGGCCTAGTATACTTGTTTTATAAATAAAATAAATGATGATGAATGCCAGGACTAACATCATTCCAAAGAATGTGATAAATTCAAATAAATTACTAACAGGCGCATGTCCAGATGCAATCCATCGTGTTATAAAATAGCCTACCTGTGCAGCAAATCCAATAATGGTGATGATAATCCCTAGATGTGACCAGCGGTTATATCCATTTGCGCTTTTTTTATCTCTTATTGCCCCACCAAAGACAAAGGTTGCCACAAGATAGAGAATAAAAGCAGCATAGAGTAGATTTGAGCTTAATTCAGCCATTATTATCCCTCCTTATTTTCCTTATTTTTCGCATCAACTTGATCGATAGGTTCCGAGATACCCGTGTCTGCAAGAACATATCGTATTTCATTTTTTAAGCCGAACCAGTTTTTATTGGTATGACCCGCAACAATAACCTCGTTATTTTTCCTTTGAATCCAAATACGGCGATGATGCCAGTACGAACCTTGGATAACTCCAATCATGAAAATTGCTCCACCTACAGCTAGAATCCACAATGTAAAATCTCTTCTGACTGTCAATCCAGAGACATTCTTCATTTCTATTCCTGCAAAAGCCATCTTGTATTTATTATCACCCATAGGTTCTATATTTTGTTGAATAGCTACAAAGCTGATTTCTCCTTCAGGTTTATCAGGAGCATACATATTAAACACAAAAGCAGGGTTATTAGGAATCTTTGTTTTAGTTGCCGGTTCACCTTTATCATTAAAGAAGAAATCAGGGAAATAGCTTACCAGCTCGATTGAATATCCATTTCCTAAATCATACTTTTCCTGTGGGTCCCTTAAATTAATCGTGATTGTTCCAAACTCTTCATTCGTTTCTTTGTTAATCATGTTAAAGGACATTGTACTAAACTCGTTTAGTTTATAATCTACCTGGTAGAATGCATAATGATCATGCTTTAATGGCTCATTCACTCGAATTTCATGAGACTTAATCTTTTTTAATTCGGGTTCAACTCCAGGGATAATTTCATCTGTACGTTCATATAACGTCACATCTGTTTGATAGTTTTTAACAACCATACCATTCCCAGCAAGTTCAATAGCTTCATTAAAAACTTCTTTTTCCTTACCTTTTTCATAAACTTCTACGAGGAATTGATCGCTCTCTAAATAATATTTACCATGTGTTCCTGGAACACTTGCAGTTTCACCTTCACGAATCCAGAGTACCTCATCCACGTACATTCCAGGTACAAACCGAAGCATTCCACCGATTAAAAATATAATAAGTCCACAGTGGTTAACATATGGACCCCATCTAGAGAAACGGCCTTTTTCCGCCAGAATATTTCCATTTTCTTCACGAACAGAATAATGTTTTTTTCTTAATTTCTCCTTAACTGCTTCTAAGTCCTTTTCTATATTTTCAACCGTGTTTTTACCGTATACACGCTGTCTTTTTAAGAAACTTTCATGACGTGTAACACCCTGTTTTTTTAATGCCTTATATAATGGTACTACACGGTCAATACTACAAATGATTAAGGAAATACCAAGCATTGCAATTAGAATCATATACCACCAAGAACCATAAAGGTTATGGAAGCCTAATTGATAATATAATCTTCCGGTTATACCATATTCTTGTTCATAGAATTCAGCTGGGTTCATCGCCGGAGGTATGTATAATTCCTGAGGATAAATCGTTCCAAGCGCAGAAGCAACCAAAAGCAGAACGATGATCCAAATCCCCACTTTTACAGATGAAAAGAAATTCCAAATTTTATCAACAATGGTTTTATTATAGGTTTGAGATCGCCTTGCACTACCTTCATACCTCATATCCAGCAATTTTTTATTCTTTTTATCATCCTGACTTGTTATTTCTTCGCTTTGGAGAGGCCTTCCACAGGCCTCACAAAAAATAGTTCCGTGTGGATTCACATGCCCACATTCGCATTTTACATTTTCCATAAAAAATAACTCCCTATGGCTTTATTTGCTCCATATAATCACGTACCATCTTGCTAGTCATCTCACCAGTAATTATCTTAACAACTTTGCCCTCTTTATCAATTAACATAGTAGTTGGCAATGGGTCAATTCCATAGGCATTTAGTAATTGGTTTCCCTTATCAATAGCAACAGGAAATGATAATTCATATTTTTGAATAAAGTTATTTACACTGAATTTCGGTTCACCTACGTTGATGGCGATGACCTCAACCCCTTGATCCTTATATTCCTGATAAAATGTATCAATGTATGGGAATTCACGTTGACACGGCTCACACCATGTTCCCCAAAAGTTTAGGAATACACCTTTTTCTCCTCTATATTCTGATAAATGGTGTTCCTTCCCATTTAAATCTGTTACAACAAAATCTGGTGCCATATCCCCAACTGCTACCTTTTCCTTACTCGTAAAGAAATTGATATACAATGTATAAACGAGTGCAGCGGCGAGAAGTAACAATATAATGGTCCGAATAACTAATCGTCGCTTTTTCTTGTTCATTAGAAATCTCCCTTTATATTAAATATGTACTTTCTTTGCCATTATAGCACTTTATACCATAATGACATTGCTAACATTTTGAAGGTTATGTGACAATTGAGAATTATTATCGAATGGCTTCTTTAGGCACCATTTATCCCTTCTAAAAGAAGTGAAAATGGTTTACTCAAAGAAGCCAACCATTACAAACGATTATCCTTCGTACTTGCTAATGCCCTTAACTGTTTTACCTCATGTGGAAGTAGTTCTCTGAACTCACCAGTATGTAATCCTTGAAGGGTTAAAAATCCAAACCTTTCCCTTTTAAGCTTCATTACTTGATGTCCAATCGCTTCAAACATTCTTTTAACCTGTCTGTTTCTTCCCTCATGTATACTGATTTCGATTATGGAGGTTTGTTTACGCTTGTCCATCGAAATAAGCTTTACTCTAGCAGGAGCAGTCTTTCCATCCTCCAGAATTACACCTCTTTCTAATTGACGAAGCTTTTCCTTTGCTGGAATCCCTTTAATTTTCGCCACATAAACCTTTTCAATCTCGTACTTTGGATGCATTAGAAGATTTGCAAACTCACCATCATTCGTTAATAACAACAATCCAGATGTGTCATAATCCAGTCTTCCTACTGGATAAATCCGTGCTTTAATTTCCGGAAAAAAGTCTGTAACAACCTTTCTGCCTTTATCATCACTCACACTTGAAATGACTGAACGTGGTTTATAAAATAAAAAATAAACAGGCTCTTCCCTTTCAAGTGGAATGCCGCTCACTTCGATTTTATCATTGGAACCTACCTTAATCCCAAGCTCCTTCACAACTTTTCCATTTACTTTAACTTGTCCTGCAACAATGAGTTCCTCAGCTTTTCTTCTTGAAGCCACTCCTGCATGCGCAATTACTTTTTGTAGACGTTCCATCTATGCTCACCCCTTAAACATCTTACTTGTTTCTTAGTATTTGTACAAGATAAAAACATTTAATAGTATGCCCATCCCCCTAACTTCCTAAAAATACACTAAAAAGAAAAACACGCAATGGATGCGTGTTTTTTTATGAACCAAATATGAACGTCACTACAACAATACTTACGATAATCCCTAATAAATCAGCTAATAGGCCGACCTTCAAAGCATCCCCCATTTTTTTTATGCCTACTGCTCCGAAATAGACCGTCAGTACATAAAGAGTGGTATCAGTACTTCCTTGCATAATTGATGCTAATCTACCAATAAAAGAATCAGGTCCATATGTGGCAATTAGATCCGTTGTCATTCCTAAGGCCGCTGTCCCTGACATTGTCCTTATTAAAGCCAAGGGAGCAATTTCCGCGGGGAATCCTACAAATTCTAATGCTGGACGGATTAAATTTATGAAAGCATCCATTGCACCCGATGCTCTAAATATTGATATCGCAACTAACATGCCAATTAAAAAGGGCATGATTGAAAAGGCAATTTTAATTCCTTCCTTTCCACCTTCTACAAATGTTTCATAAGTTGGGATTCGTTTTGCGGTCCCGTATAAGAGTATAAATCCTATAATTCCAGGAATTAGCCAGAGTGACAGAGTATTAATGATATTCATTTATCAACCCTACCCTTCTTCACTCTTCGATAATAAAAATAACGGTCGATTAGTACTGCACCAATTGCCGAAATAATGGTTACAATTAGTGTTGGTCCTACAATTTCAGTTGGATTTGTAGAATCATAAGTCATTCTGATTGCGATTACAGTAGTAGGGACAAGCGTCACACTTGCAGTATTAATGGCTAGAAAAGTAACCATTGAGCGGCTAGCAGAGGTTTTCCCGCCATTTAATACTCTTAGCTGTTCCATCGCTTTGATTCCCATTGGTGTAGCAGCATTGCCAAGCCCAAACATATTTGCAATCATATTTGAAAGCATATAGCCCATAGCAGGGTGGTCGACTGGAACCTCTGGAAATAAGCGACTAACGAGAGGACGAAATAATTTTGAGAGTTTTTCTAACAGGCCAGCTTCTTGAGCAATCCTCATCAGTCCTAACCAGAAAACAAGTACGCTTATTAACCCTATACAAATCGTAACTGCCTCTGAAGCTCCTTTAAAGATTGCCTCATTTACCTCACTAATCGTTCCGTTCACCATCGCAAAAATAATCCCGATAATTGTCATGGCTACCCATATGATATTTACCATCGTTATCTAACCCCTAAAATTACTAAAAAAATACTTCTTAGCGTTTCCCAAAATGTTTCCTTAGGTCTGTCGACACTGCCATTATCAAAGTAAATGGGCATTTCTTCTATTGTCTCATCCCCAAGATTAACGGTTAGAGTTCCTACAATATCAGGGACATTTTCGGGTTTCCGCCACTCTCTCGTATCAGGTTCGAGCAACTGCACATCGAGTTTTACCTTCGTTTTCTCTTCTGCCGTCAATGGGTACACAAAATCATGATCAACAAATACTTTACCTTTGTAAAAACTATTATCCGTTTGCAAGTCGCCTTCTTTGACAATCTTCACTAAATCATATGTTTCAAATGCACTGTTAAACATATTCATATGATCATTCCAGTCATCAGAAGCATTAATCGTAACTGCAATTAAATCAATTCCATCCTTTGATGCCGTTGAAACCAATGTTCGTTTCGCCCGCTTTGTATATCCTGTTTTTCCACCAGTGCTATATGGATAAAGCTTTGTAAGTAACTTGTTTTTATTTCTCCACACACGATCCCATTTTTCTGTTGGGTTTGGTGCACGATGTACCTTTGTACTGGCAATCTCCCTATATTTTTCATTCATCATTGCATATCGCGTTAAAATGGCCATATCATATGCAGACGAATAGTGGTTTTCATGATCATCCAGTCCATGTGGATTTGCAAATTCTGTGTTCCTCATACCAATTTCTGCAGCTTTTTGATTCATTAGAAATACAAAGCCCTCTAGACTGCCACCTACATGCTCGGCAATAGCAACTGCAGAATCATTACCTGAGCGTAACATCAAACCATAAACCAAATCCTCCAGTTTTATTTGCTCGTTCGGCTTTAGGTATAAGGAAGAACCTTCTGCACGTACAGCATTATTACTCACTTTTACCATTTCCTCCAGTTTTCCAGATTCAATGGCGAGAATCGCTGTCATGATTTTTGTAATACTAGCAATTCTCATTCGTTGGTGAGCGTTTTTTTCATACAAAATTCTACCAGACTCTTGCTCTATTAAGATTGCACCTTTTGCACTAACAGAAAGCGCACTCGCTTTTTGAGGAAGGAAGCCTATGAGAATCATAACAATGATGAAAAGTGTAATTAATCTTCTGCGAAAAAATGTCATTCGATCCCCGTCCCTTTTGCTGTTTTGTAAAAGTGTATGCAAAACATGTCCAACTATATGAATAAAATATGTACAAACATTTAAAAGTGCAAGCGCTGAAGGGGAACATCGACTAAATGCTGCCACGTCCTGTGGCAGACGTCGATGTCAGCACATCCTCGAAAATGCTATCCATTTTCTTCGTGCGATGATTATACTGCCGAAGCATTTCTTGTCCTGTGCAAGTCCGACAAGCATAAGATAAGCCGACGAGAAGGATGCAATCTATCCTTCTTGACGGATTAGCTTATGACCTCGAGCTGCTCAAAGCACTAAGGAAGACTTCCTTGCGTAATCCTCGCAGGAACAAGCTATGCTTGTTCAGAAGCTTTTCGCAAGATACTCTCAGAAGCCTTTTCAAGATGAAAACTGGCTAGGCGCTGGAACTAGACACCGAAAAATGATTACAAAAAAACTGACCAATGCGTGGTCAGCAGGAGTCTTTATTCGTTAATATTGTTTCCATTGAAGTTTTGATGCTTCATTAAATCGGTGTTCGACTTCATCCCAATTCACGATATTCCACCAATTTTTCACATAGTCTGCGCGAACATTTTTGTATTGAAGATAATAAGCATGTTCCCAAACATCTAGCACAAGTAGTGGAATCGTATCCCATTGAGTCATGAATTGATGACGTTCAGCTTGGAGAATTTCTAAACGACCAGCTCGTGGTGACCATACCAAAATGGCCCAACCTACACCTTCCACCTTATTAGCAGCTTCACTAAAATGTCTCATAAAGACTTCAAAGCTACCAAAATCCCTATTAATCTGGCGCAGTAATTCACGCCCGGGCATACCACCACCCTTTGGTTTCATAACATTCCAGAAAATCGTATGCAAATAATGACCTGAACCATGAAAAGCAGCTTCTCTTTCCCAATGCTTTAATAAATCATAATCACCGGTGTCACGCGCTTTTTCCATCATTTTCTCAGCCTTGTTTAATCCATCGACATAACTTTTATGATGCTTATCATGATGAAGTCTCATGATTTCTGTTGATATATATGGTTCTAATGCATCATATCCATATGGGAGGGGTGGCAATCTATGCTGCCCTATTCCCACTCTCCTTATTTCTTGGAATTCGTCAGGTTCTGCAAATCGTAAGCCTGTTCTATAAAGGTTCTCTACCTCTTTCTGCAATTCAAGCATACTAGATGGTGATAGTGTTTCACTAACAGATTCAAGAAGTTTGGAGAATTTCGATAGTTTCGTTTGAAACTCCTCATTTCGTTCATTTTTAAATTGTTTTTCCATCTCCAAAAACCATTTCTTCACATCTTCCACATACTTTTCAGGGGTGCCCATCATAATCCTCCCTCAGATTTTATCGTCATTATCGTATGCACTTCACCTATTTTCGTGACTTTTACATTAAGAATTGAAATTTATCATTCACCCTTCTTTCCCTTTTGACATACTGATACTGGAGATAACTTGGCGAATGCCTATAAATTACGCGTGAGGATTACGAGGAGGTATGCAACTTGATTGGCTCATTTCAAGAGGAAGCCGTATTTGAAACTCAGTTTTGGATGCAGGTTTTAGGTGACCATAGTCGGTTTTTACATGATTCCTTGGCACCAAGTGAACAGGAAAGAATTAAAGCAACAGAACAATTTATCACAATTTTTGATCGTTTACTGGAGTCGGCAAGAGAAGCTGTACAGCAAAATCAACTGATCATCCTTATTCAAGAAGGTAGAACTGCTGCAGAACAGCTGCGCAGTTTTAAATTAGATATCATTAAAAACCAATTAGTGGGTAAAGTGAAAATCGGTCTTACTCCTTCATTTATCAATCATATGGTCAATGAATTAGAGGAATGGCAACGGGTTTCGAGCTTTTTAGTAGTAGGTAAAAGTGTCCCTCCAACACATGCACTTCATCATCATCTCATTTGGCTATTAGATGCTGCAGGGCATGCCGGTGGAATTGCATCGAACCTAGACCGAGTAGAAAAAAATCTATTTCAAAAGAGCGAGAAATTTGTAAAGGAGTGGGAGGATTTTTACCTAAAGGCAGTAGAAATGGTTGGTTTCTTACGTACGAGTCAATATGAATTCCCTGCATTAGCCCGATTTAACAATGATGTAGAATTAGAAATGCAGATTTTCAAGGGGTTTTTGGAAGAATTAGAAGAAATGGAATTGAACAAAGAGATTTTAGGTGTCATGACCCCATTAATGGCCGACCATATGGCAAGAGAAGAATGCTATTATTTAATAAAATTAGCGCAAGCCACAAAAGAAATCGATCAACCAAATTGTGACCCAACAAAGCCGCGTGTTCAATAAGAAAAGCGCAAGGCGCGCAGCCTTAGGCGACAAGCATAAGACGGGCGATGACAGAAGGCGCTTCTTGCCTTCCGAAGCGATTGGCTAGACCAGAGAGCTGATGGCGCCTGGAGCTAGACATCAAAAACTACGTAATAAAAGTTTCTAATCTTTGTATAGAAAACCCCAATTGCATAACACATACTCTGCAATTGGGGTTTATTCATTATGTTTGTTCGATAAATTCTAATGGTGATTTGACTTCATAGCTATCTTTGTGATGAAGATGTGTAAGTATTTCTTTTAGTCTATCAAAATTGATACCTTTAAAATGTTCTTCAAATTGGGTTTGATCATTTAGATAGACTCGTTTACGATGACGATACCCAGGATTCTTAAGCAAGCACACAAGAGCAACCAGATCCTTGAAATAAACCTCATTTGAATCTATTTTATAAACGGGGTCTTCAGTAAAAGGAGTAAATGATGTAAATTGTTCATCAAAATAACGTAAATAAAGTACTTGAAATATTCTTTCCTCGCCATCCTCGACAATTGTTACTTCAGATTGGTTAAAAAAGTCCTCAAAAGTATTTTTTAACGTTTTTTCAAGTTCAAATCCACTACATTTTTTAATTATCACATTTTCACCCACTCGCCACAATTTTCCATATCGAATATCTATATATTATCATAGATTACATATCTCAGGTGAATTAATTTGGATCTTCTATGGTCTCTTGAAATCTCTCAAAAAAGAGGTCTGCTTCTTCCTGAATATAGTCTTCGTCTACTTTTTCAGGAAGTGTAGGCAATTCCTCCAATGTCTTTAATCCGAAATATTCCAAAAACTCCTTTGTTGTACCATATAGTATAGCTCTTCCTGTACCTTCAACACGTCCTACCTCTTTAATTAATACTTTTGCCATTAAAGTATGAATTGGTCGTTCTGTCTTCACACCACGAATTTCTTCGATTTCAGCTCTAGTAATCGGCTGACGATAAGCAATGATCGCCAGTGTTTCTAACGCAGCCTGTGATAATGCGGTTGAAGTAGGTGATTCTACTAGCTTTTTCAAATATGTGGCATGTTCTTTTTTGGTTGTTAGTTGAAAGGTCCCCGCAACCTCAACTAGATTTATGCCGCGTCTAGCTTGTTTATATTCATCGTCTAATTCAGTCAATATGTCCACAACAGTACTCTCATTTATTTCTAAAACCATTGCTATTTGTTTTAATGTCAAACCTTCATCTCCGGCTGCAAACAAAAGTCCTTCGACAATGGCTTTCCAATCAATTAAATTCATTACTAAAAATCCCTTTCCATACTTGATATATAGATTTCTGAAAAATTGTTCTGTTGTTCAATGAACACAACATTATTTTTCATTAATTCAAGAAGCGCAAGGAATGTGACAACAATATGGTTTTTATCATGGTATGGAAAAAGTTCTGTGAATTTCTTTTTCCCACGGTACCCTTTTAATTCATTAACAATCTCTGCCATCCTCTTTTCGATGGGTATTTCTTGTCTTGTAATTCTTGTTGATAACGGTCGCTGCAATTTTTTGCGACGCATAAGCTTTTGAAACGCTCCAAGCATGTCATAGATATTGACATCTAATGAATGATCAATGGTCACATCCTTTGTAAATTCACTTAAATCACTAGGAGGCTTTGTATACAACTGGGATCGTTCTTCTTCCAAATGTTTTAAATCTTCCGCAGCATTCTTATATTTGCGGTATTCAATCAGACGGTTCATTAGTTCTTCGCGCGGGTCCTCTTCATATTCAAATTCAGAGTCACCTTCAATCAGTTCTTCTTCTTGTTTTGGAAGCAACATTTTACTTTTAATGGCTAAAAGTGTCGCTGCCATAACAAGATATTCGCTCGCGATATCTAATTGCAAATCCTTCATTGCATGAATATACATCAAGTATTGTTCTGTAATTTCTGCAACTGGTATGTCATAAATATCAATTTCTAATCGATTAATTAAATGTAAAAGAAGGTCTAATGGACCTTCAAAAGAGTCAATTTTAACGCTGTAATGTAAATCCACGCTCATCTCACCTAAAAATACCCTTCATGACAAATTCATATTCTTTTATTTTAACACAATTATTAGTATAGAACATAATGAACCTTCAAGCCATAAGTGGATTTTGCATATTTGTCCCAGCTATTTTTCAAAAAAAAATTGTTTGTAGGGACATCCGCCCACACAGGAAGTAGGTAAAGTCATACTATAACTGTGTAAACAAGAAAATTAAGGAGGTATTTTACATGAGTGCAGGATACGGCTTCGGAGGCGGATTTGCCTTAATCGTAGTATTGTTTATTCTTTTAATTATCGTTGGTGCTGCTTGGTTTTAATTAACAAACTCAATTTGACAATAAAGTGTTCGGCAATGTGCTGAACACTTTATTTTTTCCATGTTATGGGTATGGTAATTATGTTAAACTACATTTACATAGTGTTAAAAGGATGTGTGATCCCCTTTGTATCCACAAGCATTAATTAAATACTTAATTTATTTTCATTGTGACCGCGACTATTTTGAATGTCACGAAGTATTAGAAGATCATTGGAAAGAAGATCCCGTACATGAAAGGAAGCTATATTGGGTAGGGTTAATTCAAATTGCTGTATCACTTTACCACTATCGCCGTAAAAATACAGCAGGAGCAAGTAAAATGATGAAAAGTGCTCTTACGATTTGTAAAAAGCAAAGATTTGAATTAAGTCAATTAGGTTTTCACGTGGACGAACTAATTGAACTATTACAAAAGAAACTTCATGATATTGATAATGGTACACCTTATGAAAGTATAAATTTACCACTTACAGATAAAACTCTACTTTCAACCTGTATTTCTAAGGCTACGCAATCCGGGAAATCATGGGGGAAGACTAGTGACTTATCAAACGAGAAATTAATTCATAAACATACAATACGGGATAGAAGTGAGACAATTGCCGAACGGCAAAAACAATTGCTGTTAAAACAAAAATTGCGAAACAAAGAATAATAAAAGGACAGTCTTATGACTGTCCTTCCTCACATGTTTCATCCTCTGAGAAATCACATTTCTCAAAAAATGCTGCTGTATGTTCATTTGGTCGTAATTCACGATCTGGGAAATGCTCTTTAAGTGCCTTCACCATCTTTTTACCGATGCCTTGGTACCGATGGGATGGATTCACACAGATATGTTGAATTTCTACAAGATTTCCGTCATGGATTGTTGTTCCGATAATTCCTACAATATCTTCTTCTTTCCATAAGAATAGCTGCTGTGTGTCATCTTCATCATATTGTTTCATCGTTGCTTGCAGGTTCTTTAGGTCCTTTTCAGTCGGCATAAATGAAAGAAGCCCCATTGCGATTTTCTCATAATTCTTTTTATAACGAATTAACATATAAATCCCTCATTATCGAAAAGCTTTCCAAATAGTATACCCTTTACTACTTTTGGACTAACCCTAATTTAATTAAGAGTACCATTATCCGTGTTATTTTTCCATAGTCTTTTTGGAATACCCTTAAATTTAAATTATATCCAAAACTTTCCAATCCAATACAAACTCACGTGAATTATTCAAATGAACGTGCTAAATTCGCCATTTCTATTGCAGATACAGCAGAATCCCAGCCCTTATTTCCTGCTTTTGTTCCCGCTCTTTCAATTGCTTGTTCAATTGTATCAGTTGTTAAAACCCCAAACATGACAGGTTTTCCAGACGCGAGTGACGTGGAAGCCAATCCTTTTGCTACTTCATTACAAACAAAATCATAGTGGGAAGTGGAGCCTCTAATAACAGTACCTAAAGCTATAACAGCGTCATATTTGCTTGATTCAGCCATTTTTTTAGCAATCAAAGGGATTTCAAACGCACCTGGTACCCATGCAATTTCAACATCCTCATCTGCTACCCCATGTCTTTTAAGTCCATCAAGTGCGCCGGTTAATAACTTCGCTGTGATAAACTCATTAAAACGTGCAACTACAATCCCTACTCTTAAACCTGTTCCAACTAAATGTCCTTCATAAATTTTATTCATCATTAGCCTCCTGTGTTATCAGTTATGTTTTTTATTTATTAAAAATGAATGATCTGCCCTATTTTACTATTGTTACTAATTTTTCCTTCTAATTGAATTGGAATTGTATCGACTACCTCTAAATTATATCCCTCAAGACCAGTGATTTTTCGTGGGTTATTCGTTAATAGTTTCATTTTCTTAATTCCCAGATCTCTGAGGATTTGAGCACCAATACCATAATCCCTTAATTCCGGTAAAACTCCATGTTTCTCATTCATTCCGTTGGTTTCTTCACCTTCCACTTGGAGTTTATAGGTACGCATTTTATTTATTAGACCAGTCCCTCTACTTTCTTGACGCATATATAAGAGTACGCCTGAGCCTGCTTTCTCTATTTGACGTAAAGCACCGTGGAGCTGTGAACCGCATTCGCATTGCTTTGAACTAAATACATCTCCCGTTAAGCATTCAGAATGTACCCTCACCAATGTAGGTTCTGTTTCACTAATATCACCTTTAACAAGTGCAACATGTTCTTTTCCATCAATAAGACTGGAGTATCCAATTACTTTCAAATCTCCATACTCAGTTGGTAATGAAACTTCCACTTCTCTTTTTACCAGCTTTTCCTTCTGATTTCGATAACGGATTAAGTCTTCTATCGTTATCATTTTTAGGTTGAATTCGTCTGCAATCTTACGCAAATCATGAACTCTCGCCATGGTTCCGTCTTCCTTAACAATTTCACAGATTACCCCAGCTGGTTCTGATCCACAAAGAGCAGCTAAGTCCACTGCAGCTTCTGTATGACCTGCCCTACGTAGCACTCCGCCTTCCTTTGCAATTAAAGGAAAAACATGACCAGGTCTTTTAAAGTCTGAAGCCTTTGATTCTGGGTTGAGAAGTTCAAGGATAGTTGTTGAACGTTCAACAGCACTTATACCTGTAGTGGTGGTTTTGTGATCGATACTGACTGTAAAAGCTGTTCCATGTGGGTCCGTATTATGGGCTACCATTGGTTCTAGATTTAATTTTTTTGCTAACGACTTCGTAATAGGTGTGCAAACGAGTCCACGCCCATGTGTAATCATAAAGTTGATGACCTCTGGTGTCGCTTTGTCTGCAATTGCAATAAAGTCTCCTTCATTTTCACGATTTTCATCATCACATACAATGATTACTTTTCCCTGCTTTAAGTCGGCAAGTGCATCTTCAATTAGATCAAACATTGTTGTCCCCCCTTTTCTTATTTAAAACCGTGCTCTTCTAAAAAGCTTGCCGTAATTTTTGATTTTGGGTTGTCGTTTACTAAGGTTCGTTGCATGAACTGACTTACATACTTGCCAAGCATGTCACACTCTATATTTACAATGTCCCCTACACCTTTTTTACGTAAAATTGTCTCCGATAAGGTATGAGGGATCAACGAAAGAGTAAATGTATTCTTCGTAAGTCCAAATATGGTTAAGCTTGTCCCGTCTACTGCAACAGAACCTTTATAAATTATAAACTGAACAAGCTCTTCTGGGATTTCAATTTCATAATAGACGGCATTTCCCTTGGGTTCCTTCCGAACTATTTTCCCAATACCGTCGACATGGCCTGAAACGATATGACCTCCGAAGCGGCCGCCTGCTGACATGGCTCTTTCTAGATTGACGGCAGATGCTAGCTGTAACTCACGTAACGAAGTTGATTTAACTGTTTCCGGCATCACATCAACAGTGAAACCATCGGATGTAAATTCTGTAACGGTTAGGCACACTCCATTAACCGAAATACTATCGCCCAAGTTTACATCTTCGAGAATCTTTTTAGCTTGGATCACCATTTCAACGGAATCCTGTGATCCATTTATTGCTTTTATTTTCCCGATTTCTTCTACAATTCCTGTAAACATTTTTTCACCTCTATCTCGGTTCTGCTACGATTTTTACGTCTTCTCCGATCTGTTCCACAGATTTGATAGTTAATTGTAAGGCATTATCGATGGACTCAATTCCAGTACCACCAATGGACGTTGGCGCCTGTTTCCCACCGACTAATTTGGGTGCAAGGTAGATAATGACTTGGTTAATCGCCCTTTCCTTCAAAAAGCTCCCATTTACTTCTGCTCCACCTTCTACATAAATGGAGGAAATGCCTTCTTCGCCTAAAACTGTAAGCACGGTGTTGATTGATAATTCAGACTCCTGCAATTGAATAACTCGAACACCGTTTTTACCAGAGAATTCGTTCATTTTCTCCTCGCTTACTTGATTTGTAACGATAATCCATGTCTCTGCCTTACCGTCATTAACGACTTGTGAATCAAGGGGCGTTCTTAGGGATGAATCCAAGATAATCCGAATCGGATTTTTACCTGTGCCGTTTGGAAGCCTTGTTGTTAAACTTGGATTATCTGCAAGTACAGTATTAACACCGACAAGAATAGCATCATGGATACTTCTATATAGATGTACATCATTTCTTGCTTCTTCACCGGTTATCCATTTACTTTCACCAGTTACAGTGGCAATTTTCCCATCGAGAGTTGTTGCAGATTTCAAGGTAACATAAGGAATCTTTTTATCTAAAAAATGATAAAAAACCGAGTTTAAACCATCTGCTTGTTCCTTGCATACCCCAACCTCAACTTCAATTCCAGCTGCTTGTAATTTGGCGATGCCTTTTCCGGCAACCAGTGGATTTGGATCAGTCGTTGCAATGACTACCCTTTTCACATTACTATTTACTAAAAGGTCCGCACATGGTGGTGTTTTTCCATGATGGCTACAAGGCTCCAACGTTACATAAACCGTTGCATCTTTGGCATTTTCACCAGCCATCTGTATCGCATGGACCTCAGCATGTGGTTCACCTGCTTTTAGGTGTGCACCAATACCAACTACTCGACCTTCGTTTACGACAACTGCTCCCACTACTGGGTTTGGTGTAGTTTGACCCACACCAGCCTTTGCTACATTTATCGCTAAATTCATATAGTCTTGATCTCTCACCTTATTTACACTCCTTTCTCTTTATCATGTACTAATAACGGGGGTTTTTATCTTTGTTTCCAAAACAAAAAGACCACAGAAATCAATCCGGGGTCTACGTCGATGTTATTCAAGTAACTAAATATGTAGTTTTGTCCAACACAAATAAAAGGTATTATGGACAAATTTTCTTCACATACCGTACTAACATCCTTCTCCCATCCAGACTTTAACTGTCGGCCTTGGATTCTCACCAAAGTCCACCATTTTAAATGAAAACTCATGGCATATAGCCTATTAACATGAATGCTAATATTAAAATGGGTCACGGGCTTAGAACATTTGTTCATCACCGTCGGTAAGGAATTTCACCTAACCCCGAAGGAAANNGATTTACTTTAATATCCTCTCGTACCCGAAAGTGCTTTATAATAGGCATTTATAGGACTTCTTGAATTTTATTAATATCCTGCAATATCCTTTAAAATCCTATTTGGTAGGGTAATTTCCTACCAAAATCCTACCACTCCCTACCAAAGCTTGTACCAACGAATGTAAAAACTATATCATTGTAATATTTATAAATCAAGTAATAAATCTTCACTTCAAGATAATTTCAAATAAAACGCACACCCCCTCAGAAGTGTTTACGATTCGATACAGTGGTCTTTATCCTTAAATTAACCTACTAGACCAATTACACTTAAACTATATTTAAACGCTCAAATTTAATCATTAGGCATTAAATACGATGAGTTAGATGTATCTTTGTATTGTGCCTTGACTAAAAAACAAAAATTTCGTAAAATGAACGTGTGTTCGTATTCTTTGGAGTGAAGCTGCGGGAACAGTTCCACTCCATTTTCATTTTTGAATTAACTAACTAATCTATACTCACAGATGTAATTTTCTTCTTCGCCCCACTCATCGAAAATTGTTTCAGTGTACCATTGAACCACACCATCAGAAGTAAGTATCTTTCCTTCAAAAACGTAACCACAACCTGCTACTAAATCATGTAATTCCTCAAGGGTAGTAAGTCTGTATGTATCATCAATTCTAGCTTCATTTTCATTATCTGTAAGATCCCAACTACCTTTTACATCCATAAACGAAAATACTTTTTTTACATTTTCTCGAGTTAAATTCATTTATATTCCTCTCCCTTATCGGGGGACTAAGCCCCACGCTTTATTTGTTTTTTATTAACTTAACAAAATAATCGAACTCAACTGATTCAAAGGTATCGTGATACTTTGTAAGGAACGTAAAGAAGTCTAGATTCTTCATGAAGTCTACCATTTTTTTAATTGTTTCTTCAGCTTCATCTTCCGGCACACCCTTACCAAAAAACAATGTTCCAGATGTTTTAACGTAACCATTTTCAACAGGCTCAACCTTTGCAAACTCTAACCATCCTGAATCAACGTACATTACATGATTATTATCAATGAGATAGCCTAGTTTTTGTTTAATTGCATTCTGAAAATTTTCGTCTTCATACTCAAGTAGTACTGTCACTTTTTCCAAGTCATCACCCCCTTAACACTTCAAGTTTAACTTGTTAAGTTAAATATAATTCATTCTATTTCTATTGTCAACAAGTTAAACTAAAAAAGTTTTACATTTTAAGTTAAATAAAATATACTAATACTCAAGGGAGGGAAATTCATGGCAGAAAAGAAACGAGAAACTAAAACAATGATTGAAGCTGGTTTTATTTCTAAGTTAGGGGAGACATTGAAGGAACTTGACGACACTACTAGAAATGCGCTTGCAGTCGAAGCAAAGATAAGACCGTTGACGATTAATGAAATTGTTAATGGTGAGGTAAAACAGATCAATCTAAGGACGCTTGGCGATATTATTGAAACGCTGAATAGGATTGCTCATGAAAAGGGAATACAAAAGAAATACAATGTAACTGACATCTTCGAATATTATTATAAAAACAAAGAAGACTCCCAAGATTAACTCAGGAGTCTTTTTTCTTATTCTTGTACTTTTTCAATTCCAAGTCTTTCTTAATTGATTCCATCACATCTTCTATTCTTTTTTCTTGATTCGGAAGTTCTTGATTAAACATTTTACTCAAGGTATTTTCAAAAAATAACCTAAACAATTGTTCATTGTGGTCAAACCCTGTTTCGGTTAAAAATTCTTGATATTGTTTCTGGACAAAACGTTCATTTATTCCATTAAAAAATCGACCTATATATTTTTTCTCAGTTTCTTCATAACTACTTCCTTTCGGCGCTGGAAAGGTATTTGTAACATATCCGATACTAGTTTCCAAATAAACTCTTCTTTTATCCTTCCATGCTTTACGATCTTCATCATAGTACCTTTCAATCAACTCTGTTTTCCTTTTCAAATCAAACTTACTTGCTTTTCTTAATATCTGCTTATCAGATTTATTAGGTAGTAAAGAAAGTAACTTCTCCCATTCCATTGTTTCAAAATTTTCCTTTAATAATTTTTCCTCTTTCTTATTCCAATAGTTTGACATAAATGATTCCTCCATAGTATTCCTAGGAAACAATTTAACCAAACTCCGGATTCTTATACCAAAAATCTATAAAAATATTGACTTAAATAAATTATATTAATATAAATCTATTTATTGAATAAATTATATTAATACTAAAAAGACGACTTAAAATAATTTGAGTGGTCATAATTCAATTTTCATTATCCTTTTCATCATGTAACTCTAAAATACTTTTAAAAAAACTTATCAAGACTTCTTTTGGAAATTCTAAATCTCCAACAAAACTAAAATCTTCTCTTTCTTCCCATGTGTAATTGTCGAACTTCCCAGTTTTTTCAATATTGTTAGTTTTATTATCATCTCTTGTAACCTTTTTTTTCAATGATACTTTTATCGCATAGGGGTTTTCATTTGCTTGTTCTATCTTATTTAAATCCCAATATTCATCATTTTGAATAGTAATGCCTAGACTATTTGCTTTCCTTCTAATTGCATCATTACTTTTGTGCGGTAGATATTTTTTTACTTCATAAATTCCACCTTTAGGATAATGCACTTGGAGGATTTCAAATTCTTCTTTCGTCCACAAATCACTTCTCGCTGCTAGTGATTTCTTGAGACGGTATTCTTTAATAAACAACTTGTCCTTTTTTAATTTGAGATTTTTAGCCTTTTTATTTATCTGTTTATCTGTTTTATTTGGGAATAATTCGCACAATTCTTCTATTGTTTTAATAGGGTAGACTTTATTTAATAGTTCAACTTCTTCATCAGACCATATTCTGTTCAAGAATACCATCTCCAAATTTTTAGTGGTACTTCAAAAGACAGAAGTTAAAGAACCTCTGCCTCAGCAATTTCTAATAAAGTTTTTAAAATATTCATTAATATAT